>NZ_JADPGO010000070.1:0-3239 GCF_015668165.1 Blautia sp. 1001283B150304_161114_C9
TGAGGAGCCGTATGCGGGAAAGCCGCACGTACGGATCTGTGAGGGGCTAAGATTGAGAGGTCTTAGTCTACTCGACTGTTGAACTGAATCCGAAAAGCATTAGGGCGCAGAGGAGATAGAATCCTTTGCGTAAAAGACTAACGAACATATTTAATGAAACATCGGAACCATCTTCTTTTTGTTGTCTACCTATAATAACGATTGGAGTAGTCGATTATAGACACTGCAATCAAAAAAATCTGAAAATATATTTATCAACATTACATAAAAGTGTGTAGATGCACATAAAATGGGAATACATATTGAAATTCAGGTCGTTCTGTGATAGAATCTCATTACTAAAAAGTGTGTAGATGCACGGAAATGGGGAGTGTAACGATGGAGATTAAAAGAGACGCTTACCTACAGCAGCTGATCGAGCGAAAAGATAATGGAATGATAAAGGTGATTACCGGCATTCGTAGATGTGGCAAATCCTTTTTGCTGTTTACCATCTTTAAGAGATACTTACTGGAGAACGGCGTTGATGTTGATCATATTATTGAGATTGCATTGGACGGTATTGAAAATGAGGAACTAAGAGATCCTAAGGTATGCTTCAAGTACATCAAAGATGCCATGAAAGACGATGGCAAATACTATCTGCTTCTTGATGAAGTGCAGTTTATGTCACGATTTGAGGAAGTGCTGAACAGCCTGCTCCGCATGAGCAATATTGATGTGTATGTCACCGGAAGTAATTCCAAGTTCCTGTCCAGCGACATTGTGACCGAATTCCGTGGCAGAGGTGATGAGATTAGAATCTACCCTCTCTCCTTTGCAGAGTTTTATTCTGTCTATGACGGCGATTATGATGATGCCTGGGATGACTACATGATCTACGGAGGATTGCCGCAGATCGTAAGTTTCCAGAGCGAACGACAGAAAGCGGACTATCTGAAGAACATCTTTGCAAATGTCTATCTGAAGGATGTTATTGAAAGAAATAAGATTCAGAACGTGGATGAGATTGGGATTCTGGTTGATGTGCTTGCATCTGCAATCGGCGCACCGACCAACCCTTCAAAGATTGCCAATACCTTTGCCAGTGAGCGCCAGATGACTTATGCTAATAAAACCATCTCCAAGCATATCGACTATTTGACAGATGCCTTTTTGATTTCCAAGGCAAGCCGATACGATATTAAGGGCAGAAAGTATATCGGTGCAAATCTGAAATACTACTTTACTGATCTGGGACTGAGAAATGCACGTCTGAATTTCAGACAGCAGGAGCCTACTCATATCATGGAGAACATTGTTTATAACGAGCTGTTGATCCGTGGCTACAATGTTGATGTGGGTGTCGTGGATATCTTCGATAAGGATAAAGAGGGCAAACGTGTTCGCAAGCAGTTGGAGGTTGACTTTGTGGTGAATCAAGGAAACCAGAGATACTATATCCAGGTTGCATATGACATGATTTCGGAAGAAAAACAGACGCAGGAATTCAATTCTCTGCGTAATATCCCGGACTCTTTCAAGAAGATCGTCATTGTAAATGGTAGCAAAAAGCCTTGGAGAAATGATGAAGGTTTTGTCATCATGGGAATGAAGTATTTCTTGCTGAATGCGAATAGTCTGGAATTTTAAGTCGATTTGAGTTGTTGCTGTGGTGTTGTTCTATTTCAAAAAAGAGTGAAATGATATAAATAAGGCCACGGCTGATTTCATGTTGGAACAGCCGTGGCTCAGTTTATTTTTTTATCCGTACAAACGAGACTGTTCCGCAGATTATGTAGAACAGACAGAGTACGATTCCGATAGTGAGAACATACGAGAATAAAGATGAACTTAAGAACGAGATAAACAAAAGTTTGTTGAATTAAAAATGAAATAAAGTTCCAGTAATCATAGAGTGTATGGATTCAATTCCATATGCTCTTTTTCTTTACTGAAAAATTTAATGTTACGAGTTTCTTACGAGTGGTATTAAAAAACTCGCAAGAAACTCGTAGGAAAAAAAGTAAAAAAATTTGCTTTTGACCACTGTAAAACATGCTCTGAGCGTTTCGTTATATGAAGGGATAATTTTTCTTTCATATTTCAAAGAAAAGAGGATAAAGAAATGTCAGAGAAAAGATGTTATACAGTTCAGGAGTTACAGGAAATCTTAGGAGTCAGCAGACCTACTATTTATAACCTTTTAAAGAAAAAGGAATTCCGGTGGATCCAGTTGGATGGCGGAAAGTATCGCATCTCTAAGAAGAGTTTCGATGACTGGCTCGATAACTTGGAACAATAAAAAACAGGGTGTTGATCAGGCAGATTTTGTCTGCAATCGACATCCTAAATTTTTATCTGGATTTGAGATATGATATAAGAAAAAAACACTACGGATGTGTACTCTCATATTCTGGATGATGACAGAAGGAAAAATGCAGAGCTTTTTGAAGAAGCATTTTATGAGAAAAAGAATCTGGATCCACAGATGCATGTACAGCAGGCAAATAATAATGCAACTGTTGCTGATGAAGTCGATCCGGAACTTCTGGCAAAAGTGTTGGCAAATCCAGAGATGCGGGCATTGCTCAATTCACTGGCGAAGACGATGAAGTAATTAGTCTATCTCCATCATATCTATTGGAATCTCCATCATTTGATGATGGAATGATGGAGATTCAGTTACAAAAAAGGTTACAGATATTTTTACTGAATAAAATTTGCCAGTCAAAAACGCATGGACAAACCGTCTCGTATGCGTTATATTATTTATAGACAAGAAAATATCTTGTGCTTTCGATAGGAAGTTTAATTGAATACTGTTTACCATGATCGAACGTACGAAGCATGGTGGTCATATAACAGATGTCGATGGTAATATCAAGGCATTCCCCAATTATTAGCTGGAGCAAACAATCAGCTAACTTTCAGAGCTTTACAGAGCTTGACAGAGGGGGTATTCAGAATAACTTAAATTGAATAGGAAACAGTTTCTAATAGCGTCCCATATGGGTTTACCTTACCTCAGATTGACAGAGAGTGACAATAGGTTGGAGCTCTCCTAAGCGAGGGGTCGGAGGTTCAAATCCTCTTATGGACGGGCTTCAAAGCGTTCGAAATGTTAGCTGGATTAGCTGACAACGAACGCTTTTCTTATTTTCTGATCACGTTCGTGACACAAAATTCCATTCAAAATGATCAATTTCCAGCTAACGCAATCCGATTTTTGTTAGCTGACAGCTAATCAAAATTACCGG
>NZ_JADPGO010000071.1:0-2902 GCF_015668165.1 Blautia sp. 1001283B150304_161114_C9
GGAACAAAAATGCTTCCAATTGTTAATTCACTTGCTGACTTTGGTAACTACTATAAATCAATTATTGAACAGAATTAAGGACGTTAGTATTTGAAAAGATCGAACAATTCCAGTTTGGAGAATTGAAAAAAACGGAATTTACCTATTAAGACATATAAACTCTTGACAATAAAGCTCCTATATAGTATGTTTTTAATAAACTACTATATAGGAGCTTTTGTATGGAAATGAATGGAGGATTTCTTGTTACCAAAATAAAACAGCTTGGAGACCGGATTTTCGAGAAGATTCTCAGTGAAAAGAATATTGATGCGTTTAATGGAGCCCAGGGGCGTATTCTTTATGTGCTGTGGCAGAAGGATGGTATTTCAATCAGGTCACTCTCGACTAAATGCGGATTAGCGATAACATCTCTTACTACGATGCTGGAAAGAATGGAAAATCAAGGGCTGATAAGCCGTGTTCAGTCTGAAACGGACAAGAGGAAAACGCTCCTGTTTCTGACTGAGAAAGCACATGCCTTAAAGGGCGAGTACGATTCTGTATCTGATGAGATGGGCAGTATTTACTACAAAGGTTTTTCAGAGGAAGAAATTATCCGGTTTGAGGAATGCCTCGACCGCATCAGAAAGAATCTTGAGGAGTGGCAGAAGTCATGAGTATTTGTATCAAAGATCAGATTCAGAACATGAATATCGTCATTGGCTGCACAGTGGGGTGTACATATTGCTATGCCCGCAACAACGTGAAACGCTGGCATATGATTGATGATTTCGCTGACCCTGAATTCTTTCCGGGTAAGCTCAAGATGATGGAAAAGAAACGTCCGCAGAACTTTCTTCTTACCGGCATGAGCGATCTCTCTGGATGGAAGCCGGAATGGAGAGACGAGGTATTTGCAAAGATCCGTGAAAATCCACAGCATCAGTTCCTGTTCCTTACCAAGCGACCTGATTTGCTGGATTTTGATACCGATCTGGAAAACGCATGGTTTGGCGTTACGGTGACGAGGAAAGCAGAACGGTGGCGTATCGACGCCCTTCGGAAAAACGTCAGAGCAAAACATTACCATGTTACCTTTGAGCCGTTATTCGATGATCCCGGCACAGTTGACCTTTCCGGAATCAATTGGATCGTTGTCGGCACCATGACCGGAGCTCAGAGCAGGAAGATTCATACGGAGCCGGAATGGGCATGGTCTCTGACGGACCAGGCACATAAGCTCGGCATTCCGGTGTTTATGAAGGAAGATCTTGTCCCTATCATAGGGGATGAAAATATGATTCAGGAAATGCCGGAAGAATTTAATAAAGTGTTAGAGGTACAGAAATCATGGAAGAAGTAATAAATGGAATCCTCATTCGTGAGGTGGAAACAAAGAACATCATGACTAAGTCTAGTCTACCGGTAGGCGGTTACTCGGTCAATCCCTATGTGGGCTGTACACATGCCTGCAAGTATTGCTATGCTTCTTTTATGAAGCGCTTTACCGGGCACAAGGAGGAATGGGGCACTTTCCTTGATGTGAAGCATTGGCCGGAAATTAAAAATCCGAAGAAATATGTCGGACAGCGGGTGGTCATCGGTTCTGTGACAGATGGCTACAATCCACAGGAGGAGCAATTCGGGAATACCAGAAAACTTCTGGAGCAGCTGATCGGCAGTGACGCAGATATTCTGATCTGCACAAAGTCGGATCTTGTGGTACGGGATATTGATCTGTTGAAGAAGCTTGGACGTGTAACCGTTTCATGGTCGATCAACACACTAGATGAAAATTTCAAGAACGATATGGATTCTGCTTCGAGCATTGAGCACCGTATCGCTGCTATGAAGCAGGTATATGAGGCAGGTATCCGTACAGTCTGTTTCGTATCCCCGGTATTCCCCGGTATCACGAATTTTGAAGCAATCTTTGAGCGGGTAAAGGATCAGTGCGATCTGTTCTGGCTCGAAAATCTCAATCTTCGAGGCGGTTTCAAAAAGACAATTATGGATTATATCGCCGGAAAATATCCTGATCTGGTACCACTTTACGACGAGATCTATAACAAGCATAACCGCAGCTACTTTGAAGCACTTGAAGTAAAAGCTGAGAAAATGGCTAAGAAGTATGATTGTGCCTTTGTGGATAATGAAATGCCTTATGGCAGAGTCCCGCAGGGGCATCCGGTGATCGTAGATTATTTCTATCATGAGGAAATCCGTGGGACAGAGAATACCGGAAAAAGAAATCGCTAACTTCCAGTTTGCCGAACTGGCGAAATACAGAAAACAGCATAAGAATAATCAACAGGCAGGTAGTCTTATAACGAGACTGCCTGCCTTCTTTTATGTCTGCAAGTGCCATTTCTCAAGGGGGTGTTCAAATGAACCCCCTTTGAACACCTCTAGGGGAAACAAGGTTAAATTGTATCAAGTTCAGTGTTCCAACGAAAGCAGATCTGTGCGAGTATTATGTGAATCTGGAAGCGAATACTTTTGATACCTTTAAGGTTGAACCGTCCCTGATGACCGTCTTTGAACAGAGTCATACATGGGATGAACTGATACAGCATTTTGTGGATTCCTATGTTATGGAAACAGATAAGAAGGCGGTATCCGCTTTTTATGACCGTGATTATATTGCAGAAAGGCTGAAGGGGCTGGAAACTGAATTGTCTTTGGAGTGTCGAATCACTCTGAATGGAGAAGAACGATGGGTTCGCAATGTGATCATACATGGAGAGATAGAGGATTCAGAATATGCCATGATTTTCTTGCGTGATATCACAGAGGCAAAGGTAGAGAGCGCACGGCATCTGCAGATGGCAGCAGATAATGCTTCCATGGAGCAGCTGATTCAGAGTATCGTACGTCTGGTTGACCGCTTTGTTGTCTGTGATCTGGAAAATGACAGATA
>NZ_JADPGO010000072.1:0-2776 GCF_015668165.1 Blautia sp. 1001283B150304_161114_C9
ACATGTTAATACAGTTGCTCCGTTCGGAACCTTTAGAACCAAGATTAGAAAATGGAAAAAGATTGCACTATAACTTCCAGTTTGATGGAGAAAGCAAAAATCATTCATGCCCTTTGTCATATAGTTTCTGTATATTTTTTGGAAGTTTGTCAGGCAACATGGCATTTATAGCATCTTCGTTACCATCTTTCATTGCTGTTTCGTAATACCAGCACTTGAATTTTAAGAGGGAGAGAGTTTTTTGAAGTTCCTGAATTTCAGTTTCAACAGCTGATTTTCTGGTTTCAAATAATTCTTTCCTTTTTTCATAGCTGGAGCTGCCTTCAGATACCCAGATAAAAAATTGCTTTATATCTTTTATCTCAAGACCGGATTTCTTCAGACATTCAATGATACGAAGTGCTTCTAATTCATTATCGCTGAAATAACGGATATTTCCCTTGCGTTCCAGATTAGGGAAAAAGCCTTCCTTGTCATAATACCTTAATGTAGAAACAGGAAGATTAAACATTGCAGAGACCTGACCGATTGTATACATAAAAAACCTTCTTTCAAATTTATGCTTGACCTAAAGTTAACTTTAGGTTGTAAGATATTTATATCATATACTATTGTTAGTGTAATTACAAGAAATTTTGCATATGGAGGATGTTAAATATGTTAAAAACAGAAAAATTAAAGCTGGTATCTGAATGGGATAAAACTTTTCCACAGAGTGAAAAAGTAGACCATAAGAAAGTGACATTTGTAAATCGTTATGGAATCACACTTGCCGCAGATTTGTATAAACCGAAAAATGCATCTGGGAAATATCCTGCGATTGCCGTAAGCGGACCATTTGGGGCAGTCAAAGAACAGTGTTCCGGATTATATGCACAGACAATGGCTGAAAGAGGATATTTAACGATTGCATTTGACCCTTCTTTTACGGGGGAAAGTGGAGGCTATCCAAGATTTATGGCTTCTCCAGATATTAATACAGAAGATTTTATGGCTGCTGTTGATTTCCTTTCTGTTCGGGAAGATGTGGATCTGGATAAAATAGGAATCATTGGAATCTGCGGCTGGGGTGGAATGGCTCTTAACGCAGCTGCGTTGGATACAAGAATAAAAGCAACCGTTGCTTCTACCATGTATGATATGACAAGAGTAAATGCGAATGGATACTTTGATTCTGAGGACAGTGAAGAAGCACGTTATGCAAAGAAACAGTCACTGAATACCCTCAGGACAGAAGAATACCGTAAAGGCGAATATTCAAGAGGCGGTGGTTGTGTTCCCCTTCCGGTTCCGGAAGATGCACCTTTCTTCGTAAAAGATTACAGTGAGTATTATAAAGGCAGATGTTATCATAAAAGGAGCCTGAATTCAAATGATGGCTGGAACAGTATTGGATGTATGTCATTTATGAATCAGCCAATATTAAGGTACAGTAATGAAATCAGAAGTGCAGTCCTTATCGTTCATGGAGAAAAAGCACACAGCTATTATTTTGGAAAAGATGCTTATGAAAATATGATCAAGAACAGCAAGTACACATCCAATAAAGAACTGCTGACAATTCCGGGAGCTGTTCATACAGATCTATACGATAATCCGGATGTGATCCCATTTGACAAAATTCAGAAATTTTTTAAAGAAAACGGAGTTGGTTAATTATGACGTGTGAAGAATTTTTGGAATGTTTCCTCCGTTTTATACAGACTGCGGACGAAATATCCATATAGGTAAAAATGTTTTTATTAATGCAGGATGTAAGTTTCAGGATCAGGGTGGTATTTATATAGAGGATGGAGTCCTGATTGGACATAATGCAGTATTGGCAACAATCAATCATATGGAAGATCCCGAGAAAAGAGCAGGTATGATATTTTAGCCGATTCACATCGAAAAAAAAGTGTGGCTTGGAGCAAATGTAACGGTTCTTCCGGGGGTTACGATTGGTGAAGGTTCGGTCATTGCAGCCGGAGCAGTTGTAACAAAAGATGTTCCGGCCAATATGACTGCGGCAGGAGTGCCTGCGAAAGTTATACGGAAGGTTAAAAAAGACACTGAAAAAGGAGAAATTTAATCATGGCAAAAAAAGTATTGATCATATCGACAAGTCTTCGAGGAGGCAGCAATTCTGATATACTTGCAAATGAGTGTGCAAAGGGAGCAAAAGAAGCCGGGCATGATGTGGAACTTCTTTCTTTGAAAGGAAAAGATATAAAATATTGTATCGGTTGTCTATCCTGTCAGAGGAATGGGATGTGTGTACTGAAGGATGATGTTGCAGATATTATGGCAAAAGTAAAGGATGCGGAGGTTATTGTCTATGCAACACCAATTTATTACTATGAGATGTGTGGCCAGATGAAAACACTTCTTGATAGATTGAATCCTTTATATTCGACAGATTATTCATTCAGAGATATTTATATGATTGCAACTGCCGCTGAGAATGATGAAAGTGCATTTGAAAAAGCCTACAATGGTCTGCAAGGCTGGGTAGACTGTTTTGAAAAGGCTTCCTTGAAAGGCATGGTCGGTGGCGGTGGAATTGATGCTGCAAATATAGCTGCAAGCCATGTTGATGTGATGAAAAAAGCATATGAACTTGGAAAGAAATTATGAGTTTGAAAAGAGTACTGTTATTTAGTCTGTGTATATTAGTTTTATCTGGGCTTGTAGGATGTAGAGAAACAGAAATTACCGTCAAATCGTTAAGGAAAGAATCGAAGGTGGTGCAAACGAAAAAGCAGTATGGAGACTTTTCATTAACTGCCCTTTCGTT
>NZ_JADPGO010000073.1:0-2724 GCF_015668165.1 Blautia sp. 1001283B150304_161114_C9
GTAAGCGCTTAAATTTTAGGTATGATAGAAAAAATCCCCGACTACTTTCCAGTAGTCGGAGCACCTTGACAATTCACATATGATTGATTTGATTCATTTGCACGACGTTCGATCTCAGCTTTGACGGTTTCGTTCCATGGCGCCAGAAGTTCTAAGTCATCATCGCTCATCCTATCATCAGGCAGTTTTTCCAGCAGATAAGTAAGATAGTGATAGACGTTTACTCCATTGGCTTTTGCCATTTCTACCATTGTGTACACAACAGCACTGGACTGGGCTCCGTTTGGTGTATCGCAGAACAGCCAGTTTTTACGGCCTACTGTAAACGGACGGATTGCATTTTCGCTGAGATTATTAGAAAAACTGCAGCGGCCATCTTCCAGATAGGTAGAAAGATAGGATCGGCGGTTCTGAATGTAGGTGACAGCTTTATCCATTCTGCTTCCACGGGTAGGGTTCTGCTGATCAAGCCACGACAAAAAGCCTTCTACTACCGGCTTTTCTTTTTCAAGGCGAGCCTTTTTAATAGCATCGAAGGAAGAATACTTTGATCTGATCACATCTTCCAGATGGAAGAGCTGGTTAATGTACAGCATTCCCTGTACGGATGGCTGGGTATAATCCAGTGCTTTTCCCTTAGGGATGGCATCTGTCAGATATCTTCTGATGTGTGCCCAGCAGGCTGTGCGTTTGGCATCCGGTACTTTATTGTATCCGCTATAGCCATCACACATCAGATAACCCTTGAAGCCGTGAAGAAAATCTACGGCATTGTCCCCGGCCCGGGTCTCCGAGTATTTATAGAGGATAATAGGTGGTCCTCCGTCTTCACCGCTGCGGAACAGCCACATATATGACTTGGTCTGCGCGCGGCGCTCCGGTTCATGCAGAACCTGAAGTGGCGTTTCATCTGCCATCGCAAATCCACGTTCCAGAAGTTTCCTGTGGAAGTATTCGTACATAGGAAGAAAAAATGCTTCAGAATTCCGGATCACCCAGTTTGCCATAGTAGCTCTGGTGATCTCCACGCCATACTGTTTCCAGTCCTTTTCCTGACGGTAGTATGGGAGAGCATTACAAAACTTCTGGTACATTACCCAGGCAACCGTTCCGGCAGAAGCCATTCCATAAAGCATATGGGCTCTGCCATCTTTTCCTTTTTTGATGACCGGAATATCCTGAAGCCTGCACTGCGGGCACTCATAGCTCTTACTGTAGTATTCATATACTTTCAGTTTTGCCGGTACAAAAACCAGTTCCCGGCGGACAAACTCTTCCCCGATTTCTTTCAGCGGGGTACCACAGACAGGGCAGAGTTTCTCTTCTTCAGAAAGTTCCAGATACTTTTTTTCAACAGGAACTCCCTTAAAACGCTCCGCATCTGTAACTCTTGCTTTTCGCTTTTTTGCTGTTTTTTCCGGAAGAATTGCTTCAAGATCCTCTGTTTCTGCAGCTTTCGGATCCTGTTCCAGTTCCGCCTCATTGAAAAAGTTTAACTGGCCTGGAATATCGAGGGTCCTTTTTTCGCTGGAGGTGCCAAACAGTTTTTTACGGAGAAGGTCTATCTCTTCTTTCAGATTATCCCGCTCCTGGGTGAGAGCCTCTTCCCGTTTATTGGCAGCATCGACAGTTGCCTGAAGTGTTTTTATCATCTTTTTGAGATCGTTTATCATGTCCTTCAGCTCACGGAGCTGGATATCTTTGGAACTGTCTGCCACTGCTTTTTCCTCCTGTTTCTGATGTTTCCATTATACCAGAAAACAGTGGTTTTTCCCAGCAAAACAGCGGATTTACCAGGACTTGAAAGTGCCGAAAATACAGCAAAAAACAAGAGTTTTATGTGCATCTTTTTTACGTTGCCTTGATCGCTTTGGGCTGCTCAATATCAATACCGGACATCAGCCAGTCGAACTCCCGCCATGTAAGATTCCGGACTTCAGATTTATTCCTGGGCCATCGGTAGGATCCCTGGGCGGTCAGTCTTTTGTAGATCATAACGATCCCGTCAGGCTCTTTTAAAATAGCTTTGATACGGTCGCATTTACGACCGCAGAAAAGAAAAAGTGCATGGTCGATCTCCATCGAAAACTGTTCCTGGATGATCGCACACAATCCATCAATGGACTTGCGCATATCTGTTCTGCCACAGACGATATAGATCGCATCAACATTTGAGATGTCCGCTAACATAACGACTCCTTAAGCGTATCCATAAGCATCTTCAGAAGTAACGGTTTGATCTCATTACTCATTCGTATAAGCAATCCGTCTGCTTCGATTTCAATCGTATGTGAATTGTCAAGGTGCATAGGTCTGTTTCCATTATCTGGGATCAGTCCTGCCGGAGAAGACTCTGGTTCTATAGCAATCTGGACTACATCCTGTTTATAGGATGTAAGGTCAAGAGTGCTGGCTTTTCCAACTGGATCCGGTATCTGACAGGCTTTTTTGCGGAGACGGGTAACTGCATTGTAAAAACAGCTGGGAGATATCCCATGTTCATTACACCATGCAGCATCTGTCAGGCCACTTTGTCTGCATTCGGTGACCAGTTCCATCCATTCGTCCAGGGAACGTCCTGGAGCACGTTTATTACTCATAATGAAACCTCCAAATATAGTAAATTTCTATCTCCTATCAAGCGGAGTGTAGTAAAAATCTATTTACTATCATTATGAGTTCAAAAACGTAGACAGTAAAGCTACCCAAGATTTAAGCGCTTAC
>NZ_JADPGO010000074.1:0-2587 GCF_015668165.1 Blautia sp. 1001283B150304_161114_C9
GGCAAATACCTTTAAATGAAATATCCTAATCCAAAAATTCGATTCCATGAGTGTTATGAATTCTTTCCAGCAAATCCGGTATTTCATCCATATCCACATCTGAAACTTCACCGCATTTTGTACACCTGACATGGTAATGATTTTTCAATGAAAAATCGAACCTATTCGCTCCATCCGGAACTTCAACCTTCCTTAACGAACCCTCATCTACCAATATATCAAGATTTCTATATACAGTTCCTTTTCCGATTGTAGGATATGCTGCTTTTATATCTTGCGTTCGATTGTTTCCAACTCCCGCCGTTTTTTTCTATCAGTTTTTTCTGATTTAACAACTTATCTTCTATCACGTCGATGTCTCTGTTTCCCAAAAACTCTCCAATCTGACCCAATGGCATATCCAAAACGCGCAAGTAACGAATCATATTTAAAACCTCAAACTGACGTGCACTATAATAGCGATAGCCTGTTTCCGGATCTGTGTATTCTGGTTTCAACAGACCTGCCTGTTCATAATGCCGCAGGCTGCCAACACTGATATGAAACATTTTTGCCACATCACCAATCTGGAATAATTTTTTATTCTCCAAGCTGTTTCTCCTCATGAATTATGTCTGTCATTTTCTGATCAAAACAAGCATCAACCTGTGAAGCGATTTCTCCATCAAGCCATCCTTTTTCTACCATATCATTTAAAATACCGTAAGCTTTTTCATGTGGCATTCCCTGTTTATACGGGCGGCTTTCTGTCAGTGCCTGATAAATATCGACACACGCCATGATGCGTTCCTGTGTGTTTAATTCAGCAGCTGTTTTTCCAAATGGATAGCCTGTCCCGTCCAGTCTTTCATGGTGAAAGGCAGCCCAGTCACATATCTCTTCAAAATCATCGATTTCTGACAGAATAGAATAAGTATATGCTGCATGATGTTTCATAACTGCAAACTCATCATCCGTCAGTCTTCCCGGCTTCTCCAGAATTTTGTTACCTATGGCAACCTTTCCAATGTCATGCAGCGCTCCTGCAAGATACATTTTCTGCATTGTCTCCTCATCAAATCCCATAAATCTGGATAATTTCTCAGCATCTGCAGCCACACCTATGGAGTGTGTACTCGTAAATGGTGATTTATAGTCTACGATGCGTGCGAAAAATTTCGCCAGTGCTTTAATCTGTTCAAAGCTAAGATCTTGTTTTGTACGCGGCACTCTGTTCCATAAACGAGTCTCCACATCTTTTTCTCCAAGTGACAGAAAATGTTGTTCAGAAAAAGCATGTCTAAATGCTTCTATACATTCTTCATCCGCTATAGAACCTGTGATTTCCTGAAGAAATGCTTCTACCTTCTGCCAGGTGTCTGAATCAAAAGAATCACTGCAGCAGACCTGGTCAAGCAGATCGCATAGATGGATAATTCGTGCAAAAACCGGTACTTCTGTCCATTTTTTTCCAAAAGGTCCACTTCCATCTGCATTCTCATGATGATACAAAATGACATTCTTTATATCCGTATGGGATGGAATGTCTTTCATGTTCTTCTCACCTGCCGCACAGTGAATTCCCAGCTCCAGTGGAATCGCCGAACCTATTGCACTTGCAATATCATTGTGTAATTCTTCCTGAATATATTGAGTCAGTGCATTATCATGTAACAACGCACCGGCTGTCAGATCCTACAGACTCTCCCCCTGAATTCCCATCTGTTCTGCCATGCAGACACTCATATATGCAACACGCTTCGCATGCTTATCTGTTACATGCACTAACTCTGCTTCCACACAGTCCAATGCATAGGAACACGCTCCCAACAATCCCAAAACATCTAATTTCATCCCCTTTTGTCTCCTGTCTGTATTATATATCTGACAGTTATTTTATCACAAAAAATTTATATAAAAAAGGTTTCATTATTATTTATACAAAAATAACAGGCAAATCTTTATCTGCATAATTATCAAATAAAAGACGGGATTGTATATCATCATTATTATATTGTCAATAATATAGTAATAATTCTCATTATTACTAAAAGATGCCCATGCTGAGCATCTTTAATCTAAATCATTGTTCTATTTTTCGTTCAAAAACATATTCAGTATCTGATGATAAATCAGACCGGAATGAATAACCAAGTCTGTCGAATTTCTTAATATCCACCGGATTCTCAATATTATTTTCTGCCATAAATCTGACCATTTCACCACGAGCCATCTTGGCATATGTACCTTTTGTTACCATTTTATCTCCAAAAGCTTCACAAAATGTAACCGAAATATATCTGTCCTGTGGTGTCAAATACTTTTCTATACATTTTGAGTATTCTTTTGATGCAAGATTAATGATAATCCTGCTGTCATCTATTACTGAACGGTATAACAAGTCACCCCAGTACTCATACAGATTTTTGGAATCTCCAATCCTGATCTTTGCCTGCATTTCCAAACGATAAGGTGTCACACCATCCATTGGTTTCAGAGCACCATAAAATGCAGACAATATTCTCAAATGATTTTGCACATACTCAAGCTGCATATCTTCAAACACGGATGGAGCCATATATTGAAAAGCAATTCCTTCATATGATAA
>NZ_JADPGO010000075.1:0-2491 GCF_015668165.1 Blautia sp. 1001283B150304_161114_C9
ATCATTTCACTATCTAAGAGGCTGTAAGCCTTGAAAAATAAGGAAAGTTCAGGAAATCTCTCCACAAATTCCGATTGTCAGGGGAATTTCGTTGATAACTAATATTGCAAAACCGCCCAACAGATTTAGCGCCAGGAAAATGAAATTCCCCACACAGGAGTAAATACCGGCCACTCCAATTTTTGCTTTCCAGACTTTGTTCTGCGAAACAGGCAATGAAGCAACGGCACGATATTTTAGTTTGCCATTATCCCGCTGTTCAATCAAGGCACAGGTGAGCGTAAGGAATCCAGGATAAAGCAGGATATACCACCAATTATAAGAATTGAGCTGGAACCAAAGAGGGGCAAAAAAGTTCATAAGCGCAGTTACAAACGGGGCCAGAACGATCAGCGTTTTTGTGAAAGTTCTCTTATGCTTTAGGTTCTCTGCCTGAATATATGCCATCTCCATTTAATATCCCTCCTTACCATTTCTGCGAATAACATCCATAAAGAGTTGTTCCAAATCTTCACCGGCGCGAAGCTCTCCCTCATATCCAAGGACGCCGCCAGCAATGATACCCACATGATCTGCAATCTGCTGGACTTCTGACAGAATATGGCTGGACAAAATAACTGTAATCCCTTTGCAGGGAAAAGAGCGAATTAACTCTCGAAGTTCCTCAATCCCTAAAGGGTCAAGGCCGTTAGTCGGTTCATCCAGAATCAAAAGCTGGGGACTGTTCAGCAATGCAATAGCAATACCAAGCCGCTGCTTCATACCAAGAGAAAACTGCCCGGCCCGTTTCTTGCCGGTATTCGTGAGCTGGACAATTTGCAATACCTCGTTAATTCGTGCATCGTCCAGGCCGAGCAATGTAGTTCTGACTTTGAGATTTTCGTATGCAGTCAGATTTTCGTAAAGCGGGGGCATCTCAATCAAAGCACCGATATGCTCCAGATCATTCCGCTTCCACGGGTGGCCGTCAAACTCGATGCTTCCCGATGTGGGGCGCAAAATGCCGGTGAGCATTTTTAAGATCGTGGATTTGCCAGCCCCATTCGGCCCCAGCAGACCATAAACCGAGTTGCGCCGGATGTTCAGTGACACATTGTTTACCGCCATTTGCCCCTTGAAATTTTTGCAGAGGTCAGTCGTTTTCAAAATCATATCCATATAATCAAGTCCTTTCTTTGATTTTACGGATAGCATACCGGGCAATTTTGAAGATTTCATAAAGATTCCCGAAAACAGAATATGAACAATACACCGTAACCGTAGAGCATATCGCAACAAAGCACCAACCTACGCATTTAGGGCCTTAAAAAGCCCTAGGTACTTTTTATAGCGGAGATAAAGGTTCAAAATCAAGCCATAAATATTTTGCGTCAAGTTCTTTGCGGGACTGATCATCACCTTTGTCCTGTGCTATGAATTGATCACGATGGTAACACAGAAAAACAATTTCCATGAATTTGAGACTTATAACATTTTCCTCTGGATCTTTAAAGCGTATGTAGAGAATACAGCAGAGGTTCAGAAGCATGAGATGGAACATTGTATGGCTACCGGAATTGAGCGGTCTGGTGTAAAGCGGATACGACTTCATGATCTCCGCCATTCCCATGCCAGAAACAGAAGAGTTTTTCTACCGACTGGGATTAAAAGATGGACTGAATCTGAAAAATACGGTAAAATTAGTATTAGAAATGATATCGTGAAATCGGAATTTATTAAGGAGGATATGGATGAAACTGTTTTTATGTTCGCACTTTTCAAGTGTAGGAAGTTTGATAAAAGAAGAAATTGATAACAAGAAAGTCGCATTTATTCCCACAGCTTCGCTGCGTGAAGGCTATACTGGTTATGTCGGCTCGGCTCGAAAGCTATTCAATAAACTGGGAGCAGCCGTAACTGAAATTGATATTTCAACGGAGGCTTATTTAACGATACAGTTTGTTTTTGAAGATGCGGATGTGATATATTTTACTGGTGGAAATTCTTTCTTCCTTATGGACCAGCTTCGTAAAACGGGAACGGATGAGCTATTGAAGAAGGAATTGGAAAAGGGAAAACTGATGATCGGTGAATCGGCAGGTGCGATTATATGCGCTCCAACTATCCAATATATTGAACAAATGGATGAAAAGCCGGAGGACTACTCACAAGAGGATGATGCAGGGCTTGATTTGATTGATTTCTATGTTCTTCCGCATTATCTTACAGCACCATTTAAGAAAGTTACCGAGAAAATAATGACTGAATTTTCGGATTTGAATCTATCCCCAATTAACAACCGTCAGGGAATTGTAATTGATGGTGAAGGTTCAAAGGTTGTTTGCAAAGACTAATTTGAAAGTTCCAGTTTTTGAAACTGGAAAATCGGAAGCTGAGGAGATAGACTATTGAGAACATATGAGAATAAAGACGAACTTAAAAACGAGATAAATAAAAGCTTTGCAAAGTATATTTCAGAATTTAATGATATTCCGGAGCATTTAAAAGATAA
>NZ_JADPGO010000076.1:0-2460 GCF_015668165.1 Blautia sp. 1001283B150304_161114_C9
AAATCGTTAAGGAAAGAATCGAAGGTGGTGCAAACGAAAAAGCAGTATGGAGACTTTTCATTAACTGCCCTTTCGTTTGCATCAATTTCGATTTTTTCTGGTTGAACAAAGCGCGTCAACTCTATATGGACTTTTAATTATGACACTCTATCTATAATAGGATAGCGTGTACACATAGAAACACATAGAATTTATAATTCAGTCCTGTATTATGACACCAGAAATAAGCCTCCCTAAGGAAGCTAAAAAAATATACAGTTATGATACGTTAACAGAGCATATGTGGTTTTGGTTTTATAAAATGTTGTTCTGTAGGCAGAGGAATAATCTTACCACCACAGGAAGAACACTTGCATATATCTTTATTATAAAGAAGACGGATAATGGCAGGTGCATCCATATCTTTCAGCTTGGAAATATATTTTTTGCAACCAAGGATGTTTCTGCATAGGGTAATCTTTTTCTTCTTATTTCTGGATGAAAGAAGACCATAGTGCCTGATACGTACAAAACGTTTTGGAGGAACATGCATTAAAAATCGACGGATAAATTCCTCGCCGGATATGGTGATCTCTTTCCAAAGCCCTTGGTTTTTGTAATCTTTAGCGGAAAAAGTAACTGTAGATTCTGTTATGTCTTTGATACGGTAGTTGCTGATAGCAATCCGGTGGGTGTATTTTCCAAGGTATCTGATGACAGATTCGGCACCGTCAAATGGTTTCTTGCAATAAGGAATCCATTCCTTTGTATAGCAGGTATCTAACAATTCCTTGAAAGTATAGTAGTTTTTGTAAGGTGCAGCCGATCCATGAAATTCAAGCCTGTCATTTTCCCAGAGCTGCTTAAGTTCAGCCATATATTTTCCACGAAATATTTTGGAGATCACCTTAATCGGAAGAAAAAACTCTTTCCCGTTGTCTTTCCAATGATTTTTCACATCCAGCCCTCCACCAAGAACAATCGCATGGATATGAGGATGAAAATTCATGGTGCTTCCCCATGTATGGAGGATACAAATATAGCCGATATCAGTCCCAAGATATTTACTATCAGCAGCAAGTTCACTGAGAGTATCTGAAGCCGCATGATAAAGAGCAGTGTATAAGAATTTCTGGTTGCTGTAGATAATGGGATTAAGTTCTTCTGGAACTGTAAAAACTACATGGAAATAAGGAGCATCTAAGATATCCTCACGCCGTGCATCTACCCATTTTTCTTTTGAAAACTCCTGACACATAGGACAGCATCTGTCACGGCAGGAGTTATAGTGGACTGACATGCAGCCGCAGTCCTCGCATACGCTTACATTCACACCAAAGGCACCGGTTTTGCAATTCATGATGTGATAAGCGGCCTTTCGCTGAGCGGGAGAAATACTATGTGTGGATTTAAAAGATGGATAAAAACGATGAAAAACATCCTGAATCGTACAATCCTTACTCATGATTCACCACCTTCCGGGTTGTCGAACGGGCTGCGGATTCCAAGAAGTGTCTTGTTGCTCACATGAAGATAAACATCTGTAGAGCGAGGATCAACATGTCCCAGAAGTGACTGGATATATTTTATATCTGTGCCACTTTCGAATAGGTGGCTGGCAAAACTATGACGGCACGCATGAGAGGAAACATGACGGTTAATGCCGGCGAGTTTAGCACTTTTCTTAAAGAACTGGTTAACACTGGCTATATCAAGATATCCACCGGACCAGGAACTTGGGAAAAGGATATCTTTAGGGCGACCACATTTGTACCAATACTCTGTGAGAAGGTCTAAATTTTTTTGAGACAGAATTGTATACCTGTCAATTCTGCCTTTGGTTTCACGAACATGAATTGTCATGTTGGTACGGGAAATGTCATCATAATGGAGATGAACGACCTCCGATACACGTAATCCGGAAGAATACATAGTTGCAATAATCGCTTTATGCTTCAGATTCGGAGTGGCGTCAATGATTGCATTTATTTCATCGCGGGATAGAACAGCAGGAAGATTTCGCTCTCTTTTCATAGCCGGAACAGTGTCATCATCCCAGACAGTTTTCAGCACCTTTTTATATAAGAACTTGATTGCAGACCGATAGTGATTGTGAGTTTCAGGAGACCTTCCTTCCAGACGTTTGGCAGTAAGAAAACTTTCCGCATCTTCAAGTGTAAGATCAGAAATATTTTTTCCAATCCAACGAAGGAAGTAACTGACATCAGAGCAATACAGTTGAATAGTTCTTTCACGCAGGTTACGTTTTTCCGCTTCATTGCGGATGGATTCAAAAATATCTTTATACATAATAAAACCTCCAGAATAAGTAGTGTTAATAATTACATCTACCTATTCGGAGGTGCGTTAGCGTCATAATTCCGATTGCGGAAGAGACTGGAAAATGTTATTCTTATCATAGGCAGTGGAGCTTTCTTAGTTCAGTTGTTTCGTGTGGTAACTTAACAATAACGGATTATG
>NZ_JADPGO010000077.1:0-2434 GCF_015668165.1 Blautia sp. 1001283B150304_161114_C9
CGAAAGGGCAGTTAATGAAAAGTCTCCATACTGCTTTTTCGTTTGCACCACCTTCGATTCTTTCCTTAACGATTTTACTTTGTAACTATGACTTTTCCTTCTGAATCCAGAAGAGGTGTAATAGCCGCTCCATATCCAGATTTCCAACAAAGATAGTTAACCCCAGTCTCCTTATCTACAAGGATTTGGCGAACTCCTTCATCCTTAAGCTGACTTCCGTCTCTAAATGTAACTTCAAATCTTTCTTCTTTCTTTGCCATGTTTATTTCTCCTTTTTTCAAGCGTTAAATTCCGATTTTCTCAATTCTCCAAACTGGAATTTACCTTCTGCTCATATAAAATATATCAATAGCTTTACTTGCAAACTCTGCTGTGCCAACTCCTCCAACATCATCAATAATTTCCGTAAGTTCTCCTCCGCCGGCATACATTCTTCCAAGACCGCATAAAATCTTATCAGAACATGTATAAAAATGATCTGTAATGTAATCCTGAAGTTTCCTTACCTGCAACTGCACCTGTTCATCTTCTGGATCCATTTCTTTCATTTGTCCGAATTCAACAAATAATTGCATAAACTCATTTGCAACAGTAGCTTCATCGTCTTTCGTCCAGTTCTTTGTTTTCTCTTCAAACTCCTTATACTCAGAGGTTTGTCCCCATTGTTCTTTTGCTCGTTTAGAATACTCATCAATCTTTGTTGTATCAAATACTTTAAAATCCATATATTTCACTCCTATTCCTTTTATTCCTCGAGCGAAACTAATAAGATTTTCAAGATGCTCTTTTTTCATAGTTAGCAATTCAATCTGCTGCTCTAATGCTTTGTTCCTGTCAAAGTTAGGGGCATCAATTATCTTTTTAATCTCCTTAAGCGGAAATTCCAATTCTTTAAACAGTAAAATTTGTTGCAGCCTTTCCAAGGATGTATCGTCATACAACCTATAACCTGACTCTGTATATTCAATAGGTTTTAAGAGACCAATGGTATCATAATACTGCAGAGTGCGTATACTCACTCCTGTTAATTTACTTACCTCATTCACTGTCATCATTGTCATTTCCTCCTCTCGATAAACATATCGTAAACTATTACGTTGCGTAGGAGTCAATAGTTTTTCAAAGAAATTTTCAAAATTAACAGCTTGATAAATTTAAATTTTCCTGTTATACAAACTGGGATTTCTGGATGCGTATAATATGCGAAAAAAACTTAACTCCATCTTAAATATAGTGCTGAGTTTCACTGCCATTCTTTAACACCATTTTCACCACACCAAGCAATGCTGCAAACAAAACACCAGCAACCGGCCATACAATCCATGTAATATCCCAGCTCATCGTCCAGAAGCTCCATGCAAGGTAAATCGCTGTAGTCAAGCACCAATATACACCAGAAAACGTGTCAGTCTTTTTCTTAAACAGTTTTTCTTCTTTTGTATATTCGCCTTCCTGAAGAAGGGTATCGTAACTGCTTTTTACCATCCCAACACGAACCAACAGATTCACTCCTATTGCAAGTATGAATAGCAGCAATCCAACGGAAAGGCCGCAACAATAGTCAGACGTTTCCATGGCTCCGGCAATAATTGTCGGAATCACTGCCAGTATACAAAGCACTACCCCAACAGCTGTTCCTCTGATAAAAATCGGTTCATAGGAATCTTTTTTTTCTCGTACTATTCCAGATACACCATACTCTGTTTCAAAGCATTCTTTTTCAAAATGTTCCATATGTGATTCTCGCATTCCATATGTAATAAACAAAAAGACGGCTGCCGCAACCATTCCAAGCAAAAAAACACATCCAAATACTGTTGCCAGAGATTCCGAAACATGAAATACGCCATCTTCTGCCATTGTCACAAGAACAATCAATAATATTGGACTTGAGATACACATACTTGTTGCGTTTGCCACTACTTTGGATCCATTTCTTTTCATGTCAAGAAATTCATTTGCATTCTCCATAGTTACTTTTTTCAACGGTTCTGCATAGCTTTCAGTACTTTCGTGATAGGTGATATTTTCTGCTTTCATTTCATCTTTTAATAGGTAATCTGTACTAACACAAAATAGCTCCGACATCTGTAAAATTCTTTGCAAATCTGGAACAGCTCCTGCACTTTCCCACTTAGATACTGCCTGTCTGGATACGCCCAACTGATTGGCTAGTTCTTCCTGTGACCATCCATTCTTTTTTCTTTCCTCTGTAATCTTATCAGCTAAAATCATTTTTTTCTCCTTTTGCAGATTTTATGAGCTCAATATAACAGTTTTGCTGTTTGCATTCCACCATTTCAGGCTGTAAATCTGTCAACCAGCAGTTGCAAATCACAAAAGAACTCTATGAATTCCGATTTTCCAACAATACAAGCAGGAAATTATTTATCATCTGTATTGTTTTCCTTTTTCTTATGAGTCGAACCCAAGC
>NZ_JADPGO010000078.1:0-2248 GCF_015668165.1 Blautia sp. 1001283B150304_161114_C9
GTTACTGTTCAGAGGTTAGCTGGACATGAGAAAACCGATGGTGTAGACTAATAACAGTCAAAGCCATCGGTTTTCTTATCCAAATATTCTGGATACTCTGTCAAATATATTCGCTGGTTCTTCTAGCCGCACCAAAACAAGCATGCTCATGCATTGGCAGAGATAATCGATACTTTCGAAACTCCTAAATGTCACAGCCTGCGCCTGTTTCCGCTTATAGTTTCTTAGAAGCCTTTCGGCTTCATTATTAGTGGCAGGTATTCGGGAATCATGCAGGAACAGCAAATGGTTCTGCATATATTTCTCCATTCTCAGGAATAAATTATACCCGTCTCTGTAATAATTGTTTGCCGGAACATTTCCGTATTCCGCCCTGGCTATTTCCAGTATCTCACGGTATCTTTTTTCGAATTCAGATACCTTTACCGGATCCGGTTCCTGAAATGGCTGGCATTCGTTTCGGAAATGGATCATCTCCTGTACCAGTGAACGCATCTCTTTGTTCCAGGTGCGGTCTGGTTCATTATCCATGCTGTCTTTCAGGTAACGCAGCACATGGGCAAGGCATTCCTGGTGATCTGCTCCATAATTATAAAAGGTAATATCATGGTCATGGACAAGGATCCCCTGATAATCCTCTGTAACAGTCCCTTTTACTCCCTCGTGTCCTTTTTTCTCACGAGCGAAGTACAATGCTTTTCCGTCTGGTGTGGCACAGACATAGATCTGACAGCTTTTTCCGTTTTCCCTGCCGCTTGTACAATCTGTATGCATAACAGGGGAAAGCAGCATGTCCGCATAGGCTGCCTTGCGCTCGGGCTCTGTTTTTAAAGCAAACTCCCTGCTGAGTTTACTTATCATGCCTTTGGAAATATTCAGTTTTCCATCCGTCAGATCAGACAGGAACTTCCTGCTTTTATCAATAGAGGTACAGCAGTCATTGTTCAGAAGGAACAAAAATGCCCGGATGTTGCCATCATAATTCACATCATCAATAACACCATCCGGAAATGCAGCGTGTGCACGTTCGCCGGTCTGGCTGTTATAATAAACATCTGCATGGTATTCTGTTACATCCAGGACCATACGGATACTTACCAGTTGTTTTATGATTGTTCTTGCTGTCTTTTTAAAAGCACAGTCTTCAAGCACTTCTTCTGGTGGCGGAAGGAGGATTACCGGATGTGTAGGCTCCTGCTTTTTTCGGCCATGCCCTTTATGTCCTGGCTGTCCACCGGGTTTCCGTCCTGTTTTTTCCCTGCTGTTTGCAATCTTTTTCCGCCGGATGGCTTTTGAAGAAGGAATAGATGAATTTTCATAATCACGGTTGATCTGTGCATGAAGTTTCAGGTTCTTTCCCTGTTCTTCTTCCAGCTGGGTGGCGGTTTCATAGAACTTAAGGCGGAATTCTTTTGCTTTCTCCAATGCATCATCTCTTTGTCTCTCAGCAAGAAGAGCACGTTTCTCCATCTCCCGAAGCTTCTGGTCAGCTTTTTTCTGCATTGCCTCAAACTCCAGCAGCATATCCTCCAGTACCTGAAACCAGTAATTGCGGACACGGATGGTTTCTTTATGTGCATCCGCTATCTCCGTTAGCAGCGCCTGAATCTTACGTTCATAGGCTCTGCACTCCTTTTGATGGAGTTCTTTCAGCTTAATATAGTGTTCACCGGATTCCAGTTCTTTATTTCTTGTCTGTGCGGCTTTCAGCCGACACATGAGTGAGATGTAATCATACGCATCAGGCATATGTTTTCCTCCAGTACAGTTATAATCAAACGCCACTGACAATGTCTGTAATCTTTGAGATATGCTCTTCCAGATATTCAATCAATTCTTTTTGTTTCTGGATAAATTCCTCCTGGATTTCAATCTGTTTGAGATAACCGGCAAGAAGTTCATCACGTTTTCTAAGTTCTTCTTTAAAATCAATATTCATAAGTGAACCTCTCTTTCTTAAGAAAAAGTATAACAGAAACATAGAAAAAAAGCGAATCACCAGAAAGTGCCTTTTCGTCAATCTGACTGTGGATAAATAGCTGTTTTATAATAAAAAAAGTATTCATGCAGACCTTGAAACTTCAAGAATGGGTTCCCAAAACTAGAATCTGGTGTATAACTTTTAACAAAAAGAACAGCAGGAAAAACTATAAACACAGTTTTTCCTGCCGCGAATGGTTATCCACAAAATAAAAAAATAAATTTCGTCATTTTTTACAATGACTTATGCATACCTCTGAACAGTAAC
>NZ_JADPGO010000079.1:0-2248 GCF_015668165.1 Blautia sp. 1001283B150304_161114_C9
ATATCCGTTCATCGTTGACGGTGCATTAAACAGGGCTGCTAATAAATATTTCTTGATGTTCTTCACCTTTGTGGTGTTACCACTCATACAGTGTAAGACATACTCGATATGTGAATAGGTCAGCATCAGAAATTTTTTCTTCACCAGTGATGCCGGATACCAGTTGCTGGCAATCAAGATCTTGTCATTTTTACACATCACAGTCTCTACGATCAGGTTCACGATTTCATCTACCTGTCGCATATCGTCATGATGGGTTACTTCCAGTGATTCATAATCAATGGTCTCTTTGACAAGGTTTTCATAAGCCTGATAATCCTCAGAGCGGTTATCGCTATCAAATCTTTTCTCATCCACAGATATGATAGGGATTAGATTTATTATCATTCATTTCAGTATCACTAAGATTAGTATTATTAGGGTTTGAAATGTAAACTTCTTGAAGTTTGTTTTCGGGACTTCTAGAAGTTTGATTTTGGGACTTCATGAAGTTTGAATTGTAAACTTCTGTAGATTCCTCATTTTCCACAGAAGTTTGTTTTTTAAACTTCTTTAATTCCTCTCCAAATTTTTTCTCATCTGTTTTCTCAGACATAAAGGTTTTCACGTAGATAACGTTCACCTTTCCAAATCCCTGTCTGCGTTTCTCAATCAGACCAATTCCTGTTTCGTCATCCAGTTCTCTCATGGATTTAATGGCTTTATTTCTGCCACAGTTCAGTAATTCCATGATATCTTCGATGGAAAAGTAGATATATGCTCTGTTTTTGTCGTCAAACCACTGATTCTTGATGGAAAGAGACATTCGATCCAACATCAGTCCATATAAAATTTTAGCATCGCTTGATAAATCTTTAAAGTAACTGTCTGTAAATAATGCTTTTGGTATGCGGTAGAAGCTGAACTGATCAGCTTCGGTACCGTAAAAATAATTAAATGTCATTTTTTTCTCCATAATATCCTCCTTTCATTTTCTGCTAAGAAGTCCTCTTTTTAAACTTCTTTGACTTTGTTTTCTTAGCTTTTTCTATCCTTAACAGGACTGTTCCTGCATCCATTTTTCTAATAATGATTCAATCACCTGCTCCATATCTTTGGCTGTATAATCATCCGGAAAGTACTTTGTCAGTTTCTTTTCTGAGAAAATGAGAGACCGGGATACTTTCTTTGCCATCACACAGTTATTGAAAATTGATAACATCTGAATCTGATTGATTGGTCCATCATTTAGCTGATTTCTAAGTGCTGCAATCTGCTTGGGTTTAATAAATCCGGTGTCGCTGATATATTCGTAGATCCATCCCTGTATTTCCTTATCGATGTAGGAGATATTGACAGCAACCGTGAATTGAAGCTTTTTGTTATCTAACAGATCAAGAAGTTCTGGTAGCAATTCTGTCAGTCTAATGTAACGCTGAATCTGTTTATAGCTTTCACCTGTCCCATCCGCAATTGTTTCCGTTGTTCTTTTGAACTTTGGGACATTTTGTCCCAAAGTCAAGTCTGTCCGAGAACCTTGGTGTTTCATGGCCTCTTGTTTCATTTTGTAAGCAAAAGCTTTCTCACTGTAACTGATCCGTTCTCTGTGAAGATTGGAATCTACCATACTTAAAATGGAATCATCTTCACTTAATACTCGGATAATCACCAGTACTTTACGGTATCCCAACTTCTCCGCAACATGTTTTCTTCTGTGGCCGGATATGATCTCATAGTATCCATCCGGTACCGGTCTGACGATCAGCGGATTTAATATTCCATACTTCTCAATGCTTTCCTGCAGAAGAAACATTTCCTTATCATCTTTCACCTGAAACGGATGCTCTTTGAACGGTCGAAGACGCTCAATCTCAATTTCTATGATTCTTTCTTCGTTTTCTCCTGATTGTCTGTTTGGCTCAGTCATCTTGACTCCTTTCCTCCAGGATTCAGGATACTAAAAAATGCCTGCCTGGAACTTTTATAGATAGTAAAGTTCCAAACAGACATTGCTGTTTGACCATTAGCTGTAGCTAATAGAATTGAATACTGTTTCAGCTAATTCATGTTTGCAGGTTTGGGAGAGATTATTTCTTTTCCAGCCTTTTCTCTGATTTACATCCCCGAATAAGGGGTGACAACGGAGCGGAACCCAAATGTTAGCTGGACTTCTTAAAACCCATGTTTGCAAACCGGTAATTTTGATTAGCTGTCAGCTAACAAAAATCGGATTGCGTTAGCTGGAAATTGATCATTTTGAATGGAATTT
>NZ_JADPGO010000007.1:0-125001 GCF_015668165.1 Blautia sp. 1001283B150304_161114_C9
AAAAATCCAGAATATAAGCCCAGAATCGTTGAATTTTCAGCATTCTGGGCTTAAGTTGACCACATTGGGGTCTGACCCCAATGTCACTCCTAAAACATACTCTCGCCGTTTCTGTATCTTCCTCATTAATTGTGTTGTCTGGTATTCTCGGAATAAATTTCTTATATAATGGCTCATCCACGTTAAAACTTACATGATACAATGTAATTGGCATTTTTCATACCTCAATAGATTTCTATTTCCACACACTGTCAACTATCGGTCAGCTATTTATAGCTGTCTATCATCCGCCACGCAGAGGCTGTTGACTTGGATGACTACCGCACAGGTTGTGCGGCGTGTTTATAAAACTTTTAGACTTTCTTTATGAAAAATTTCCGGTACCTGACCCTTTCTATGGACCCTAGCTTAATGGCATTGCCTTCTATGTGCATAAACGAAAGGGCAGTTCACTGGAATGTCAAAACTGCTTTTTCGTTTACCCCATCATCGATTCTAACCTAAAGAATTTATTTGTATCTGCATAACATGCCTCAAACGGGGGGTATATCCGTTACAAGAATGTGAACAAACATGCTTAAAGATCATATATGCAAATTCTTCTATAAAGTATTCTATCTTCCACCTAATAAGCAAATGCTTAATGGTTTTATCTTTTTTAAAAAAAGCGTTATTCCACAGCAAATGCCCAAAATCAACAGCGCCTCAACAATTACCAATATAAAAGGAACATCTACTCCTACTATTGCAAAGACTGGTATTATGACATATTGAAAAACATATCCCTGTACTGCATAAATTCCCATAGAGAGCGTTCCCACCACCCCTAGATATTTGGCGGTTTTGAATTTATTCACTGTCACATTCATTAATAAATTAATTCCTGAAAGCACAAATACCGATCCAGCAAAGCCGATAGTCCATCGGTATAAATCGTAATACATTTGTATCCATGGATTTTCTTTTCCTAATATTGCAAATCCAGAAATATAAATATAAGTGCCCGTCTGCATAAAGTGCAACAAGATTAAAAGCACAAAGCCTGATACTATCAATACAACCTTCTGAATTTTATTTCTGACTCTTACACCATGTAAATTCCACATATAACCAGCAACAAAAAATGGATACAAAAATTTCATATACCCTAAATTGAATTTATCCGGAGTAATAAAGAAGGCAATCATCAAAAGCAACATTACAGCCTTATTGTCCCTAAATAGATAATGGATTCCGGCTACTATAGCAGAGCATAGCAATATCGCCCACAAAAACCAAAGCGTTCCAAACAAAGTAATCACATAACGCTTAACCCACCAGATGATTCCTGACCCGTTCAATTGCCCCGTTAATATTCTGACTGCAAAATCGATTGTTCCCCAGCAGATAATAGGAAGTACAAGCGTTTTCACACGGTTTATAACCAGCTCTTTCGGAGTACGCTTCTATTGTATAGAAGAACAAATATCCACTCAACAATGCGAACAGAGGCATATGAAAACTGTAAATCAGCTTAAAAACCGGATCATTAAAAAACAGCCTACTTCCCACATAAGAAATCTTACTTCCATATTGAATGGAATGTCCGAGAAGTACTAGAAAAATTGAAATGCCTTTCATAATGTCCAAATATAAATTTCTCTGTTTCTTATCCAAGTTCATCTTTGCTATTCCTCAATTTTATTCTTCAATTTCTTTATAGTGAATATAGGTGCCAAAACTTCGTATGGCAACATAGCTAGCACATTAGCAAGAACAACGGCTATCCAACTTCTAGTAATCTGAACCAAAATATAGGCCAACGGTATAAAAATAATTCCAGCGAACGTCATCCAAATCATTTGTAACTTAAAATATGACATACCGTTGCCTATCGTAGTATTCACATTATGTGCAACAAAAACGACACTTGAACATACAAATACTAACCCGTATACTAAGTTTGCACGAATTACCCCTGTACCAAGCCAAATATCAAATACTACACCCAAAAAAGGGACAATCAGAAGTTCCGCGACAAAGCATGCCAATGTTAAAATTAAAAATATACGGTATATTTTCAATATCCAGACATAATTCTTTTGGGCTTGTGCTTTCGTTACTGCTGACCAAACAGGAGTTAATGCAAGTGAAATTATCATTGCGGCGGTTTTAAATATCTTGAAATACGCCTGATATTCAACAACATATTCTGGTGCAGTAAAATTTGAAATCAAAAATTCATTTGCCGAAGAAACAACCATAAAAACGATCTGAAGCCAAAGAAGTGCTATTCCCACGTTACAAATTTGCTTGATGTAATTTTTATTGAAACATTTGAAACTAGGAACCTTACCTTTTAACATGGTTGAAAATACTACAATGCTACATATTATGTAGGGAACGTTAGCCGCCAATACGTTAACCCAAGACATCATAAGAAGGTTTTCAGAAATACTTTTCGATGGCAAAACCAAAAGGAAAAGCAGAATTAGAATATTCGTGAACAGGGCTAAAGCATTAACTATTGCAGAACGTTGATATGCATACAGGATAGATGTAATAATTTTCAAAACAATCTGCAACATTATCCCAATAAAAACAATTCGAACACATTTGACTAAAATGAAATTTTCAACCAATGATGAAGAGACATTGAAAATACTGTTCCAATCTGCTAAAGGAATACAGGCATAGCCTGCTATTCCAATCACGATAGCAATGATTGACATAAGAATATATGTCGTTGAAATACTATCCCTTATACCTTTTTGATCATTTTTTTCAATAAAAGCAGGAAGCTGATTTCTTAAACCTTGCCCTAAACCTAGATCAAAGAGCACCACCCAATTTAATATAGAAAGAATTGTATACCAAATTCCCAGAACAGTTTGGTCTCCAAAGAATCTAAGATACAATGGAAGAAGCACGACAGAAACAATTAAAGATCCTCCTTTAACCACAAATGCCCCGATAATATTTTCAAATAATTTTTTATTGTTTGTAATTATTTCCTTCAGCTGATCAATCATATTTTTTCTATCCTTCAAATTGTATTTCATAAGCTTTTTTGTTTTCAATCTTTCGTGCAAAATACATGAAAAATGTGGTAAACAATAATGTCATATAATGGGGTTCAGTATTTATAATGATTAATGTAATAATAAGAATCACAGCAGAAATACAACGATTATCCGTCATCTTAAAACACGCTTTTATCTGCAATAATAAATATAAAAGTCCCGGAAGCACTCCGTAATATAACATCATAGTAAACGTAGTATTTATATTTGAACCATCTACCACATATCCCAATCCCCCCACCGTCTGAACTCTCATACTATCAATTTCCAATATATCGATTCCAAACGGATGTCGTACAACAAGGTTTACGTCTATCAAAGTACGCTGAACAACACTGCAAAAACAAACCAAAGCGATGCCTTTACTGGTGCAGACATACTACTATATTTTGTAAATATTTTGTTCATAAGATTGCTATCGTCCTCCGGTTTTTTTTATTTTCCGAATAGTCTTTTTTACCATTCGACCGCAAATATAGGGTATACTTTCCATAGGACTATTGGTTGCAAACATGAATCTTTCTGGGCTAATTTTTCTTTTATTGTATTTTTTGAAAAGATTATCCAGCTCACAGTACGACATACATAGTACTTCTCTAATAGAAATACCATACAAAGGTGCTCCATGCACTTTCCCATTAATTGAAAAGAATCTTACATTCTCCAGATCTGCAATATGCTCATATTGTGCAATATCTTCGTCACAGGCATTCGCATAGAAGAAATACAATGTACCCTTGTATTCATTTATCAACTGTTTCAAATCCATATACTGCTGCTCAACACGATATTTATCGAAATATCTAATTGGATGATATTTGTTATAGATTTCCAGCGATATCTGTGGGGAAAAAGCATAAATTGCTTCTGCATTCAATAAACATCCAAATAGTATTGCCATGAATCCACCTGCCGAAGATCCAACTGTAACTACTTTATATCCTTGAGTTAACATTTTCAGTTTTTCAGCGACCTTATAATGGCTGTTAAATTCCGCGTTAATCCCTTCAATACAGAAATTTTTATAAATATCCCTAACAAAAATCTGCTTTGCAGCTTTTTCTTGAAGTTTTTGTTCGCTTCCAATATTCATCCATTCAAATTTATCTTTTTCAACAACTTCTTTTTTAAATTCTGAAATTGTTGTTGGAAAAAACAAACCATGGGAAGTAAAAAATATGTAACAGTACTCCCCCTGCCTGTCAAAATTCAAAACCTTATAATTTTGTAAATTTGAATAAGCTTCAAATATTTCTTGATTGTCTCTTGCATTTTCAAATATTTCATACATAATATGCGTCTACCTCTCCACTTCTATTGCGTTCCTTTTTCTATTGGCTCCATCCAATAAATAAGGTAACAGAATTAAAAACGGATAAATATATCTTGATTGTGCTAAACTTGTATTCAGCCACACCAGTGCAAATACTAATCCTAATATAATATTCTTCTTTTTGAGAATTGGCTTTAGAATATACGGGTAATAAACAAATATTGCCACAGGGATTCCTGCTACTGTTGCAAAACTTACAATAAACGCACCTGTCGCATAAACCCCACTAGTTACAATAGCATTGGTTAATGCAGTAAATCCTGAGCCTAAGAACAACGCCAAAGGATTATTTTTGATTATCTCACCACATACATTCATCATCGATAATCTAGCATTCCCTGATGCATTTTCAAAACTTTGCATCTCATTAAATTTTGAAAACACAAAAATATTCAAAATACTATCTGTACCACGCATACTGTTGTTAATAATTAAGAAAATCAGAACAACAACTATAATGCCAATAACATATCTTCGTGCTCGCCGATTTAGTATATCAGTATTACGCTTGACAAGAAATCCAACAATAATAATCCCCAAAGACATATATCCAGTCGTACTACCAGTTGTTAAGATGGTAATGATGAGAAGCAATATGCTTATTGTATAATGTTTCTTGGGCATCTCAAGATATTCCGGAAAGTAAAGTTCAATCATCAGCGCCGCATTAAGTACCATTTGATATAAACCTGGTTCTGTAAAAATCCCATTATTTCTGAAACCGGCATACACTCCACGATAGGTATAAAAAAGCGTACCATAAAAGTCACTCAGTTCCCAACCAGGAACTTGTACCAAATATTGTTTTAATTTACTGGCATCAAAAATCTGAACAAGATAGAATCCTAAGCTTATTACTGCAAAGAAGAGAATAGCCTTCACAACTCTATTAAAAAAATGCTCTTTATCGATATTAAATGCAGTAAATAAAAGGATGAGTGGTTCTATAACCTTGATTGCAGCAGTGACAAAATATGGCTGACTGTGAACAAATACTAATACAAACATTAAAACAGCAATAAGCAGCATATGGACAATATATTTATTTTGAAATTTATTTCTATTCATCAGAATGTACACAACACCGATAATTAAACTCATGTATGTAAATGTCCATTCATTTAACGAATAGATTTTTGCGCCGTGTGATATTATCAGTAAATATATCAAGAAATACTGCAAAATAGTATTGATATTAGTATTACATATCACCTTGTTTTCACCAATCGTGATTTTCACTTTACTCCCCCTTAAAACGCCAATCAGGATATATTTAATTGATTACAACTCCTCTACATGAATCGCCAAATCTTTACTCCTGACTGAAACAATCCTATCAATAATCTTATAAATCTTCAGTTTCGCCAGCACTCTTTCGTAAGATTTCATGCCGCCTTCTTCATTTAGGTATGCCAACCTATCGCCTGACTTCTGTCCTTCGTGAATTCTAAAACCAGAAACAACGGAATTGATGCTATACAATCGCTCCTTTTCCGCAAAACGCTTCCACAAATCAAAATCACCAGCGAGTTTAAAATGGGTATCAATACCACCAACAGATTCATACAATGCTCTACTCCAAAAACTTGATTCTTGTTGCAGACATCCCAATTTAGGTCCATTGTGCCAGCCTTTACGAATAAATTGATGTGGAAACACCTGAATGCCTTTACCAACGACATAATTAATTCCATCCTCAGTATACCGTGAACCAAGTCCTACACACCACTGAACTTTATGTCCGTTGACCTCTTTATTGATTACCTTATTGATGGTAGCAAGCGTCCAAGGCATATACATATCATCGGAATTAATCCAACAAAAGACATCTCCTTTTGCCATTTTGAATCCTTTTGAAATAGCATCATACATACCATTATCCTTCTCACTTATCCAGCGCATCGGATATTTTCCTTCATATTTCTTTATAATTTCAAGCGTCCCATCTTTAGATCCGCCGTCTACAATAATGTGTTCAAAATCTCGATAAGTTTGAGACATCATACCTTTAATACACTCTTCTAAATATTCTTCTGAATTATATGTAGGTGTTATTACACTGATCATGCGTTACTCCCTCTTTATTTCTGACATTCACACTTCAAGAAACTTATTCAATCTGTTACTCCAACTTCTATAATCAAACATTGTTTTCGAATTTTCTTTGGAGTTATTTTTTAATTGTTGTCTTTCTTCAAAAGACTTTGATATAGCTCTTCTTATTGCATTTGCACAATCTTCTGGTTCGCAACCATCAAAAATGATGCTGTCAACATTGTCTGTCAAAAAGTCTTCCGTATAATCACCTACTCTGGTACAAACCGGTACGATTCCATAATTCATCATTTCAGGAACCTTACTCGGAAAATTTGATATCGTATATTGATTATTCGGTCTTGCTAACAACAAATAGTCTGCAGTAGAATATAAGCTCATCAATTCTTCGTATTCGAGCCATCCGTGAATATGAAGAATATTTTTAAATTTATCTAATATGTATCCGTATTTTCCCAGATATTCTTTGATCTGCTCAGGTTTATTATTTGTTATGTGAAATTGGAACTTCTCCAATTCTTCACCGGAAAGTAAATCCAAGGCAATTAACATGCTATCAAGTGCATCTTTCTTAGAAAACGCACCAGCATAGATAAATTTAACTGGGTTACCATTTTCACAAACTTCACCCAAGCCGGATTCTTCCGAATCGATTAAAGGCGGTAAATAAAAAGTACTACAACTCAAAGCATCAAAATGCCTTTGAAGATTTTTGCTAATTACAATCACTTTTCCCCAATATGGCATCCATTTATAAAATATCCTATGCCATAATAGATACACAGGATCTAGCTTGCCAAACTTATACTGGCTTGCCATCGGCCATTCTACTACGCATGTAATTATATGTTTTTTAGGAATGCATTGATATTTTTTTGCTATTTGTGAAAACAAACTAATATATCCGCCATACAAGATGAAATAATCATCTGAATTAATATTCCATTTGCTCAACTCACGATGTATTAGATTTCCAAATAACAGCGTTCCCTTGATTTTCATTGGCATCTTTTTCTTCTGAAACGGAATATTAACACAAATTAAATTTTCGTCAACTTGTACTTCGGTTCTATCTTCACCATTATGGCTTCCGATTGCAATTACATCCCATCCGGCATAAGCTAAGGCTTTGCTCATATATAAAATATAATTAGAATTAGCATCCCCATGTGGCAATTTGCTGTTACTTAAAATAAAAACTCTCTTCTTCATTATGCTGTGTTCCTCACATTCCGTTACACAATCAATGGTTTGGACACGCATTGATACATTTGTAACATCTTATACAAATTTCGGCATCAACAACGGGGTATAAAAATCCCTCTTCGTCAGGCAAGAGAGTTATTGCGCCGGTATGAATATAATCCTTCACAAGATTTTTTCCTATTTGGCAGCTAAAATTATAACCATCTTCACCGTTAAGATTTCCTTCTATATTCCGTTTTGCTCGAATTGGTCTGTCATCTCCACTCAAGGGACACACCGCATAACATGCACCGCATCCACAACATTCTTCACGCTTTGCGTATAGTTCCGGTAGCTTTTTCTCATTTTCAGAATCTTTCACAAAAACATAGCGCACCGATTCGTGTGGTCTATATTTCTGCCACTTATTTGATACTGGTTGGCACTCATCTGGTAAATACACTCCAGCCTTATTTTGATAAATTTTCATCGTTTTTTCCCAATCTTCTAAATAATTGATATGCTGCTTTTCTCACATATCGTTTAACCTTGAACAGGCCAGTTCCATTTTCAAATAACATTACATCTAGAATGTCAGACGAATGATATTTTCTCCAAAATGCGTTTCTATCCGCAGGTTCCTTAAACGATTCTGTAAGTGCAGGCTGCATATAATTTTGAATATCTACTTTTCTTACATACAAGTCTACATCTTCCATCATTTTTTCTCCGCGATTGGAATTAACCAAAACCAGTGATATGCCTTTTTCATCAAAGAAATCTGCTTCTCCTACTCCCCAAGCGTCTCCCAATGTTATATCTGATACACGATTCAGCCCTCTATACAAGCACTTGTAACAGCTAGGTCGTATCATGTTATGTCCATAAAATAATTTTGCATATTCATCACTATCATACTGTTTGGAGTTTGTGTAAATTGTTTCCTTAGCTGCCGCCCATCCGAATTTAGATTTATTCCGAAAATCGAATTGAACCAACTCTTCATCAATACTTTCCATTTTCTTATTAAGCCATGCGGTGCATACACCAGGGCTCGGAATTCCCCGACATACTATATCCAGCGTAAAAAGATTATTCTTTTCAACCTTAGGGCACGCACTAATTATTCCTGCAACTTGACAAGCTGTTCCTGAAAACAGCACTTTTTTACCATTATGTAAATCTATCAGTGCTTGTTTCATTCCCTCTGAACTGTCACTTTGTACATATTTAGACCCCTGCAATTTAGGCAGATCCGCCGAATTATCTATTCTAATATGTTTAGCTGCTTTTTCACCGATTTCAAAATAGCACCCATACACTACACCATCGTATTCATCCATAAATCGCTGTGCTATTGCAAAAAAAGCACCGCCGGATCTCGATTTCATCCTAATATCATCTGTTGTATGTTTTGCAACATAAGCCTTCATGATGTTCCCCTTTATGTGTCTATACTACAAATCTAAATACTTTCAAACCACGCAAAAAGTTTCTGAGAAGCTACTTTGATATCAAATCCATGTTCAATAACGCTTGTGCACTCATCTTTTCTTTTGAAGTCGTAAAACTTTTCTATTTGTTTTGACCACTGTTCTGCAGATGTCCCTAAGCTCAAATAAACTGCATTTTCCGTCACTTTTGTTTCATGTGGAATTACATCAGACATAATACAAGGCAATCCAGCCGTCTGTGCTTCAATCGCAACAATTCCTAATCCTTCAAATCGGGATGGCATTAAAAACACATCCATAGCCTGAAGCAAATCCGGTACATCTTTTCTTAATCCAAAAAAATGTATATTATCTTCTAAACCGTATGTTCTTACCTTTTCTTTTAATCTCTTCTCATCTTCTCCGCTGCCAATCAACAATAAGACTGCATTTGGTATTTTCTTAATTAATTCACGAAAAATTTCTATCATGAAGTCCTGATTCTTCTGAAAGTGTAACCTACCGACATTTCCTATAACAAAGTTATCTTCCAAGCCCAAATCTTTTCTCATCTTACAGCGTACCTCTTCCCGAAAGCGGTAATTTATCGTATTGATTGCGTTTGGAATCACTTTGTAGTTTTTATTCTCTTTCACAGAATTGGGATAGCTCCATTCAGCCGCCAAATCAGAGCAAGCCCAAAAATCAGTTGCATATTTCACCACAAAATTTTTATTTATCGTATGACGAATCAGCTGTGATTTACTTCCCATTGCTTCAGAGTTATGAGCATGTATAATTCTTGTTTTAATACCAAATTTCTTTGCGAACTTTAACAAATCTAAATTACAGAACATACAGTCATTCAGCCATACGGCGTCATACTCATTAGCATGTTCCTGCATATACTCTTTGAATCTGCGATGGTATTCAAAAAATGATTTTTTTCTGCTCGGAAGATGGTATACTTTTCCCCCAAGGGCAATTACTTCTTGTTCAATTGCAATTTTTTCATACGGGGCAATAAAGTCAAACACAATATCGTTATCCTGCATCCCTCGTATATAACTCAGCATAAAAGTTTCCATACCGCCCAGATTATCAGTCATTCCATATACAAGAACCCGCTTCATTACTAACCTCCTTAAGAAATAAATCCTCTTAAGTACTGCTGAGATTTATCTCTTTTTTCTTTTAATTCTTCTGAAACTTTTTCATAATCCACTGGAACCTGCTCCATTTCACTCAGTGTTCCATACCTACAAGCATTTCTGTGTTCTAAATGAAATTCTTTAATGAGCTCAAGTATTTTTTCTTTTCCATCTGCAAATGTACAGAATTGCCTATGAAAATGAATCGACAATGCAGTTCCATGAAATGTATCCGTCACCACATATTCTGCGTTCATAAAAAGCCCTAAAACTTCAAAAGGTGATGCTGGAAGGCTAAAATCGCACCAATCAAACTTATTTCCAACCGCTACAATCTTTAAGCCTTTCTGCTTTGCAAACTCTTTTGTTCGTTTAATTTTGTCCGCATCAAAAGAATATGTATAGACTAAAAGATACTTGTCCAATTTGGGCTTAACAGCATACTTTCTTAGATCGATTAAAAATGTAGGGTCTACATGCACACCGATTTCTTTATCTGTTAATGCTTGATAGGCGCTCTGAGTTCGTGTATCACGAACAGAAATACTATCCAATTTACGAATGCCATCCATTACAAACTGATATCCTCGTGCCTGCTCTGAAGATGTCCCGTTAGAACAAACCGCATAAGTGATAATCTTTTTGCTGTCGATACCCACGCCCCAATATTCTGGTAATGGTTTTACCGTCTTTCCATTTAACTGCCACATCTCATCACTTCCAATGATGACAAGATCGTACCCGCTCTTTTTCTTCGTCTTTTTTAATTTCTTCTGTGCTTTATTCCATTTATGTCTGAACTCATTTCTGAAAGCAATTCGGTCCAGATGATACGCATATAAATTGTGAATATTCCAATAAAATGACTTCAAAGATCTTGTAGTAATATATTCCACATCCTGATCGTTTTCTTTCAAAAATTCACCTAATGAAAACGCCTGTAAAAAAGCACCATAATTCACAGCTTCGCAGAATGTAATTATTCCAATTTTCATTTGCAAATTACTCCTTCATACACTTTCTCAATTTCCTCAATATGCTTCTCCAGCGAATATCTTTCTTTAACAATTTTCAGACTCTGCTCACCCATATTTTGTCTCATACTATCATCCGTCAGAATTTGAATAATCTTCTCCGTAAAACCAGTCATATCTCCTGGCTCACGCAGGAAGCCATTTTCGCCCTCATGCACAATTCTCGGAATCCCCCCAACATTGGTAGAAACAATCGGTAAACCATATCCCATTGCATCCAGCACCGACATGGGCATGCCTTCCGTATAGGATGGCAGGAAGAAAATATCGCTCTCTTTCAGTAGTTTTTCTTTCTGTTCTCCACGAACCCAGCCTGGGAAAACAAAATGCCCAGCAACACCTTCTGCTGTCGCTTTAGACGTTACCTGCTCGATTTCACCTGCACCTGCGACTACCATTTTTACATCCGGTACAACTTCAGCTACACGCTTGGTCACATCGACCATATCATAACAGCCCTTCATCTGGTTAATTGCTCCTAAAAACAACACCTGATTGTGGCACAGACTTCTGTCAATTCCATCTTTTACGATACTGTAATTTTCAATAACCGTCATTTTCTCGGTTGGAATAACTTCTGAAAATCGCTCTTTCCAACTTTCTGACAAAACAATAAATCTGGCACATTTACTCCACGCCTTCCGAACCAGCTTCTTTTTTCGCTCAGATGCGTTGGTGTAAAGCTTATCAAACTCCGAACCGTGAATATGATTAATCATCGGTTTCTTTGCCCAAGATGACATATAGATAAAGGGAAGTGAACGATAAAAAGAAGGACCAAAGGAAGAATGCATATGTACAATATCAGGACTGTCTACCAACAATACTTTAGCAAAGTGGAAATATCCGCAGATACCCTTGAATAACTTTGTCAGTTTTCCACCATCTTTGTAGGACTCGACATATATCATGTCATAGTCCTGTTCCAACTTAGAGCCATAATATCCGCTTACTACAGCAGCAATACCACCCTTGACCATTTTATTCTGTACAATCATGCAAACCTTAGTTTTCTTTTGCATTCATATTTCCTCTCAGTTCATTTTATTTAAAATTCGTTTAATCAGTTTTCCTGATGCCCTTCCTACAAAACGCCAGGAAAGCCATGCAAGAGCAAATGTTACTGTAACAAGCAGTAACAAGCACCAACCCCAGTCCCACAGGTTAATCAAGTCATAATGCACAATTACATTCAGCACAACCCAGTGATAGAGGAAAATTCCGTAGGTGAGGTCGCATTTGATACGAATCGCAGGTAAGCAGTACCCCCCCCCCCAATAGCAATTAGCGGTGCTAGAATTCCAACCATAATTCCCGCATAGTATCCCGGAAGATTCCAGTTTAAGAGTCGCAGAACTGTATATACAGCCAGTAACGGCAGTGTCAGTTTTTTTAGAACTGGAATAAGTACATCACGCTTATGGTAGATAAAGCATCCCAATAGGAACCAAATGAAATACGGCACAAATGCCCGTTCAATCATCTTGGCAATCGCCCCGCCGAAGTATTTTGCGGCATAGTCACAGCCCACATTGACTGCAACACTTACTGTCAGCGCAATTCCCCACTGCACATTGTTCATCTTCTTCAAAAACCCATTGAAAAAGCAAATGACAATGTAAAGTTGAATTTCCGTGAAGATTGTCCAAAGGGAACCATTTACACTGCCTGTTGCGAAATTTGATAGGCAGCTAGGGGTGTTGGCAACACCGAAAACCTGCGTTCCAAGCCAAACAATAATACTTTTATCCAGCAAATTCGGCACTACGATACATAGCATAATAAGATTCACAATAGTACATACCCACAGTTCCGGGTATAGACGTACAACTCGTTTGAGCATATATTCCTTTTTTGACTTAGAACGCTCCAGAGAAGCTGTAACAAGAAATCCGCTAATTGCAAAAAGCAATACGACTCCCGGGAAAAAGTGCATGATAGATACCATTGTATCCATCGCCTTTATTGGCGTATTTGTAAAGGCCTGTGCCCTCCATGCAAAGTGCCCGAGCATTACGCTAATAGCAGCCCAATAGCGTATCAAGTCAAATCCATTATTATAAAAATCTTTGTCTTGAAATTTTTGAACCATTATTTTCCCCTTATCACAGCATTCCAAATGAACTTCGTGTTCGTCACCAAGTATCTTTTGAACAGTCTCTTCGGATCCTGCATCAATCTATACACCCATTCCAGATTGCACTTCTGCATCCACTCCGGGGCTCTCTCAATATTTCCAGCAAAATAGTCAAAACCAGCACCCACACCGACCATAAAACCATCAATCACACCCTGATGTGCTGCCATCCACTTTTCCTGCTTCGGAGCGCCAAGACCAACCCAAACGAAATCCGGTTTTGTTTCATTGATGCGTTTCACCACAGCAGCATCTTCTTCCGGAGTTGTCGGTCTGAATGGTGGGCTGTACATTCCGGCAATCTGAATGCCGGGATAACTGGCGGTCAGTTCTTGATACAATTTCTCCAAAGTTTCCTCTGTAGAACCATAAAAATAATGCCGATATCCCTTTTCAGCAGAAATTTTCAAAATTTCTCCCATATAGCTCGGACCCGTGGTCCTTTCCATATTCGTGCATCCGCGTTTCCGACCAACCGAAGACAGAGGACCACCATCTGGAATAGCCATGATACCGCCGTTCTGGACAGCACAGTAATCCGCATCACCAGAAGCTGTAACAGTGGTATGTACGTTTGAAACACACATATAATCACCGGACAAATCTTTAATATTCTTATCTGTAAAATCCAGCAACCACTCCATATTGATGGCCGCAATATTTACACCCATGATGTTGCATGTGGGGATCTGGGTCTTATCCACTATGCGATTATAATTTGGGGCAAAGGTTCCTATATTCATACTCAGTGGACTCCTCCCTGCTTTTCCAGTTTAATTTACTTCTTATTCAGATCATTCTTAATCTGTGTCGTACTGATTTCAGGTGTTCTTGGCAGATAAACAACTTCCACGCCTTCATCTTTTAAGAAGTCAAATTTACCTTTCCAGTCATCGCCCATTACAAAAGTATCTACATGATATTCATGCACATCTGTTCTCTTCTGTTCCCAATTTTCTTCAGGAATAACAAGATTGACATAACGAACAGACTCCAGCAATGCTTTTCTCTCTTCATATGTGAAATAACATTTTTTCTGCTTCTCATTCCAGTTGAACTCCTTCTATTTTTTAATATTGTACTTTCAAAATTGATGTCCAAAATGGACTTTGGCAACTCACTCTTTTTATCTCTGCTCATGAGGCGGGTCACTATTTCTTTCGGATCTGCCCCTTCATTGACAACAGCATTAACCGCAGTAACAATCGGCATATCAATGTCATATCGCTGCATTAGTTGCATAACTGCTGGAAGTGCATTAACGCCTTCAACAACCATGCCAACTCGTTTGATTGCATCCGAAGGTGAACAACCATTTCCAATCAACTGTCCAGCTCGATTATTTCTACTGTGTTCACTAGTTGCGGTCACAATCAAATCGCCAATACCTGCAAGACCATTAAATGTCTGTTCCATGCACCCCATGGCAACTCCTAATCGAGATATTTCTGCCATACCTCTTGTAATGAGTGCCGCCTTAGCATTATCGCCATAACCTAATCCCTTAGAAATACCGGCTGCCAATGCGATGATATTTTTCAATGCACCACACAATTCAACACCGTGTACATCCACATTGGTATAAACACGCATACAGGTGTTCATAAAAACATCCTGTACTTTCTCTGCCACGTCCAAATCAGTACAAGCAGAAACGATTGTAGTTGGCATGTCGCAGGCAACTTCTTCTGCATGAGTGGGTCCCGACAAAGCAACAATCTTCGCATTAGGGTGTAATCCATCTTTCTGTATTTCATCTCGAATTACTTCCGACATCGTGTAAAGTGTGTCAGCTTCTATTCCCTTCGCAACATCAACTACAATCTGACCATCTGGGATATATTGACGTGCTTTTTCTGCTGTACTACGAACAAAAACAGAAGGAACTGCGAACAAAATAATATCCTTTTGTACACATACTTCTTCAATTGATTTCGTGAATACTATAGTGTCTGGGATAATCATATCTGGTAAGTTTGGATGACACCTTGTTGAAGACAAATCATCTATTTCCTTTTTTATTGCCGACCACACAGTAACATCCTGCCCGCTATTTGAAAGCATTCTGGCTAATGCCATTCCCCATGTGCCTGCACCTAATACTCCAATTGAACTCATTCTCAAAGCCTTTCTTTTGTGAATAGATTTTATTTAAACCGCTATGCAGCGAAATGAATCTCATTTAACTAATCTTCATAGGATAGACCCATGTACTATTTTCTTTTTTATTCTCAACAATGAAGCGATTTGGATACAGACCACAGCAAAATACCTTCGCCACTTCTCCGTACCCATCTACCGCAAAACCCTTGATTTCACTACATTTTCAGCCATAACTACCTTTATCACTCTCTGCACCCCTCTATCCAAAATGCAGAAAATCACCTTTTTCCCCCGCGTCTGACTTCCTCATTTCGTGTTAAAATGATGTTATCACCGTGAGCAGTATGTCTATCCAAAATGCTGATTTTTACAGTTTCTGGGGTGGGTTCCACCCCTGTGGACATGATTTTTCCTGTCATTTTAAGCCACTAATTTCAGAGGATAGACATTGCGTAACATCAAGTGTAGCAAGATATGTAGCCATGTACACATCCTTTTGGATGTTGCTTTTTAATAATTGTGTCTTGTTTAGACCACCACTGAATCTTTCATGTGGACCTGTCATTGGCTACTCACTCATTTCGCTTCAACTGAAACTTTATGGTAAACACCTTCATACCAGCTCACCAACAAAGTGTTAAGTCTTATTGTCATAACTCGCAGTCGCACTTCTCCATTTTTCAAAGTGCTGACCCTTATTGTCATAACCTGTTCGCCAGCTCGCTTTGTTAAAACTGTACACATCTTTCAATCCATATTCTATAGGTAAACCCATCCATAATAACAACAAAATTCGCTCCACTTCATGCTCCTTTGCATTCCATGTGCGGACTTTGCCGAATTTTCTTCATACCGATCCTTCCCTCTTCAGAACCATAATTACTGTTTTAAACAGTATTTTAATATCCAAGCCAAAATTCCAGTTACTGATATATTCTGTATCCAGTCTCACAACTTCTTCGAAGTCAGTGATGTCACTTCGTCCGCTTACCTGCCACATACCAGTGATTCCCGGTTTAATAGCGATTCGAGCCCTGTGATGTAATTCATATTGACGCAGTTCGTCCTGAAGGATCGGACGAGTTCCTACAAGGCTCATGCTCCCATTTAGCACATTCCAGAACTGTGGAAATTCATCAAGGGATGTTTTCCTGATAAATTCGCCGATTCCGGTTTTTCTGGTTCCGTCCGGCAAAATCTTATTTCCGATTACTCGGGGATCGAAATCGAGTTTGAACATACGTCCATCACTCATTTTGTTCTGAGCCATCAATTCTGCTTTCCGTTCTTCTGCATCCATATACATACTCCGGAATTTGTACATCTTAAATGGCTTTCCGTTTTTTCCAATCCTTGTCTGTGAGAAGAAAATCGGACCCGGAGAACTGATGTAGATAGCCGGTGCTATGAAAATAAAAATGATTCCTGTCAGGAAGCAGCCTACCAGTCCCCCCAGAATATCCAATACTCTTTTGGCAAGTGCCTGTCTGTCTGTGGCATAGTTCATGGTGGTTGTCAGAACTGTATATCCGCCAATTGCCTCCACAAATTGTTTCTGTCCGGGAGTACTTCTGACTTTTGCCAGGTTTACATGGACCGGCATTCCCATTTCCAGCAACTCTTCTATCAGTTCCTGAGGGTATGGATATGTTTCATCTACATTTACAAAGACCTCATCTACCCACTGCTGACAGATAAAGGATGGTGCGTTATTTAAGTCTGCTACTACCTGGACTCCTGCAATTTCTTTCCCTGTCATATCTTTATCAATGAGTATCAGACCATTGATGTTGTAACGGTTATAATTGTGTTCTTTTACATTTTGGATTACTTTTGATGCAAGGTCATAATTGGTTACAATGTAGAGAGAATGCTCTCCACCTTCTGCCATTTTATGCAGCAGATGTTTTTTCCATATTATTCTTGTACAATAGGATAAAAGCACATAGAAAATTCCCATAAGATAAAGGATTATTCTTGAAAAGGTATGTCCGCCACTGACAGTAAACAGGTACAGACCACTTGCCAGTTCGATCAGGATCATCTGCCGGATAACAGAGCGCAGCTCCTGATAACGTCCTCTTCTCAGAACTCCTTTATAAGATTCAAACAAAATGATCAGGAACAGATCCACCAATATGACAAATATCATCACATTGCGATAAATTCCCAGTGTAAACAGGTTCCTGACAGAACCGTTTCGAATCAGATACGCCAGTATTAAAGCCATAAATAAACACGCAAGATCAATTAATATGAAATCTTTGTGTTTATACCATCCTCTTGATTTTTTCCTGTACATACGTTTTCCTAACCTCTCCTTCTTTTTTATTCAAAAAGGCATATTTACAGAATCGTTTTCCTGTAAATATGCCATCATTTTTTATTATTCTTTTCTTATAATTTCCAATCCCACCTTCATTTCTACTGTTCTTCCAAACATTTCTATTTCCATATATGCCATTCTTTTGTGCCGGTCTATCCTGCAGATATTTCCTTCCATTCCCATCAGAGGACCTGCCAGGATCTGCACTCTGTCATTCTCGATAATGCCGGAAGACATCTCTACAAGCTGTTTGTCTGTGCCTATTTTCATAAGCAAATCTATTTCTTCCTGAACCAGTGGGACGATCTCATCGCCGGTTCCGATCAGCTTCGTCAGTCCGATGACTTTCCTGAGTCCATTTACCAGTTTTTCCGGATCTTGGGTAATTAAAAAGACATACCCGGGAAAGAGGATTCTTTCCTGGATATGCCATTCGCCCTGAAATCGTTTCTTCTGTTGGTAATATGGGATAAAGCAGCGTTCTAAGACATTGCTGCTTATTAACCGCTGACACTGACAGCGGATGTTTTCTTCGGTGCCTGTGCGCACCTGCATCACATACCACACTGGATATCTTACCTCCGTATTCTGGGTATGCTTCGCCATTCTGCCTGTGTTTCAAGGCAGACTCATACTTCAAGATATGTATTATCCATATCTTCAAACGCGGCAAAGCGACGATTTAAAGACAAAAGATTTACGTCGTGTTTTATTATAACTACGTCAATAAAAAAATGCAACATATTTCTACAAAAAAACAGCCGCCATCTCTGGCGACTGCGTTCTGATTCCGAATTATTGATTATTTCGCATCTGCGATTACCATGAAGAAATCTCCATCGTTTAAGTTAACAGTAAGAGTTTTGCCCTCTTTGTCAATATTAACCGGATCAATGACTACAAACTTCTTTGTGCCGTCTTTGCTGTAGACCCAAAGCTGAATACCTTCCATAGTGTCTGTAAGACTCGGAACATTAAGCTTTACTTCATATGTTCCGTCATCATTAGGCTTTGCTTCTTCTGGCTTCAGTACGTTGAATTCATTGACAAATGTAACAATCATTTTTCCTTCGAGTTTAGCAATGGCATCTTCAAGGTCTGCTTTGTCTGCTTCATCTACGGAAAGGGATTTCAATACTTTTATGAAATCTTCCATCTTCATTGTTCCATCATTGATTTGTTTAAAAGCATCTGCCAGATCTTTATATTTTGCCTGCAGATCAGCAAAGCCCTGTGTTTTCTCAAGTTCCTTAACAACTTCATAAATTGAAGAATGTTCAGAATCCACAGTAGTTTCGCTTGTCCTACTTGGCGCTACCGCGGCCAGATCACTCGTGTTGCTTGGCGCTGCACCGACACCTACAGTAGCACATCCTACTCCAAGGGCAGCTGCTAAAGCAAGTGTCATAAATTTCTTTGCGATTTTCATAATGCACCTCTCCTTTTGGATTAATTTTTATATAGATAACCGTACAGAATGTCTGCACGGACTATCTCTGAATAATAACAGTGATAATTATTTATCACAGTACAGTGTATTCTGTATTCATCATACTATGACTAATACAATCAAATTTTCTCATAAAACATGGAAATAATCAAATCTGACAATGCATCTTCATCGATATGATACTCATCAAAGTTCTCCCCATGTGTTCCCTCACCCGGTACTGTCTCTGTATCAGTGATTCCATTCTGTGATGCAGCCAGCAATTTGGCAAATATATCATTTCCCATATTTGTAACTGTATAGCTTTTAACACTGTCATAGAGACCTGTCACAAATCCGGCGTCCTCTCCTGCTTTTTCCTGAGCCTTCTGCACCAGTGCCTGAAGAAAGGTTTTCTGTCTCTCCTGACGGACCAGAGCACTCTGGGTTTTGTCAATATCACGATATCTTACAAACTGTTCTGCAGTTTCCCCTGTAATATCCACAACAGCACCTTTTTTATATTCCGGATTCACATCTGCGAGACTGTCATCAGGGATTGTGAGCTGTATTCCACCTACGAAATCTGTAATCACTGAAATGCCATCCATGTTCATGGAACAATACCCCTGGATCGGAAGTCCATCCAGCATATCGGAAACTGCTGTTTTCATCAGTTCACAGCTTTTCTCTTTTCCGTCCCCGAAGGCATACTGTATATTCAGATGATCTGTTGTCTCTCCAAGGCTCTGACCATATGGATTAAATACTTCTATCCTGGTCATGGAATCTCGTGGAATAAACAGAACTTTTATCTTTTCTGTTGCACGATCCATGGACACCAGGAAAATTGCATCTGCCTGCCCGGCATCTGCCTGTGACTGATAAGTATCTACAGTTTCCCTTGTATCAATTCCCAGGAATAAATAATTGCTGAGATGATCGTTATATTTGTATGTCTCACCTTTATATTCCACGGTATCACTGTTTTGGTTCAAATCCGTCTGATTCCGGCTGTCACTGTTCTGACCGCCGGCTTTTGACGATGCAACATTTTTCTGGCTTAACAGATAATAACCGCCGCCAAGAATGGAAAGAACTATGATCAGGATAATAATCAAAAGCATACAGATCTTACGCTGTCTGATGGCTTTTCTTGTGGTTTTTTTCATTTTCATTCCTTCAATCTCTGTATTTCAGTTATCTCATCAGTTTTTGCTGATATAATTAAGCTCCTGCAATTTCTGTAATATTGCCTCTGCCATTGCCTGCTGAGCCTCATAGGTAGAAGACGGCTGTGCAGTCACATCTGCAAGACTGATATAGTGTTCTCCCCATTTCTGGCTGAGCACCTGATCCAGTGCTTCAGAGGTTACGCTTCCGTCCATAGGGCGTGTTCCTACTACAATAAACTGATCTTTATTCTGAAATGTATTTAAAATCTGTTCCTGCTGGTCTGCCAGTTCTGCAGGATCATGATTCCAGCCGCCATAATAGCCCATGAAGATAACAGGAATACAATCCATATCATTTCTTGTAGTCTGTTCTTCTGTCAGATCACGTATTCCGGTCTCTGTTACATTCAGCTGGGCACCGTTTGCAGCCTGCTGATGTTTAGTAATATAGCTCTGAATAGTTTCATCACTTACACCAGCCATCTTCATCATGGAGAGAGTGCCGCCTCCCTGAAGCGTTTTATTGAGCACTGTCATATTATAGCCATTATCGGTCAGAAGCTTCTGAAGTACTGTCATATAGGAATATGTATTGGATTCTTCCCCATTGATCAGATCATCTCCCCAGCACACAATACCTGAAGCAGCTGCCGTCGCATCTTTTGTATCTTCTGTCTTATCTGCATCTTCTGTGTCAGCTGTATCCGTTTTTTCTGTGTCTTTTGTGTCTTCTGTGTTCTTTGATTTAATGTCTTCTGTATCTTCTGCTTCTTCGGAAGATATCTCCTCCAGCTCTTTTGCACGTTCTTTTACTGCTTCGTAATCTTCAATCCCACTCTGCTGGTCGTCCGCAATTTCTGACAGGTGTCTGGATTCCTTCTGTTCCGATTTATAACTGGTCACAAGAATAAAGCCCAGGAGAACTGCCAGCAGAATGCAGATAAAGCCCAGTAAGATATTCGTCTTTTTTATTTTTTTATTCCTTATTTTGCTCACTTTTCCAAATTCTCCTTTATCATTAATCATGGTTTCTGTCTTACTGCCAGATAACAGCCCGTATTATTTAATCTGGGCTTCTTCGTCACTTCTGCGATAATACTCTCCATAATGCTTATAATAAGAAGAATAATATTTGTCATCACTGGTATCTATCTTGTTCATAACAGCTCCAAGAATACGGCATCCGCTTCTTTCCAACTGTTTAAATGCTTTCTGTGCATCCCGGTACCTGACATTTCCCGGTTCGATCAGAAAGACTGCACCATCGCAGCATCTTCCGATCACTGCCGCATCAATTACTGTTCCGATAGGCGGTGTATCGATCAGGATATAATTATAATATTCTCTGATTTCCTTTAAGAATACCTTAAAGATATTCTCACTGAGAAGTCCTGACGGGTTCGGTGCATTTGGACCTCCGAATATGATATCCATATTCGGAAAGTTTGTAGAATAAATAACCTCCTGTAATCCCACCTGACCGCTCAGAAGCTGTGAGAGACCTTTCACTTCCTCTTCCACACCCAGTCGTCCGGCATATGCAGTCTTCCTGATATCCGCATCCAGAAGGAGAACCTTCTTGCCAATGCTCCCAAGCTCCTGGGCAAGACTGAGTACTATATCACTCTTACCTTCGTTTGGATAACAGCTTGTAACCAGAATTGTCTTTATGCTCTGACCCGACAGCTGAATATTGGTACGCAGAGTTTTGATCGCCTCACTGTAAAAATAATCCGGATTTCTTTTATCTGTTAAATTGAGTTTCTTCATTGCTCAGATTCCTCCATCAGTTTAATGGTGCTTCTTATTCTTGTTCTTTGATTTCCTGTTCTTCGAATTTATAAAATCTTTTCTGTCAGGAACCTTGGCAAGAACAGAAACTCCCAGGTATTTCTCAATATCTTCCTCTGTCTTAATAGTATCATCCATTACAGCGTATACAACCACGATTGCCGCACATGCAAGGAAACCGAGTAAGAAGCCGAGTGCTGCATTCTTCTTTACGCTTGGAGAAGTTCTTACAGTAGCAATCTTACCAACTTCAATAATCTTTGGCGGAATAACTTCCATTTTATCGCCAATATAGGATGAAGAAACATTCGCAATCTCATCTACGATCTTCTTTGCCATTTTAGAATCTGTATTATTGACAGTAATCTCAAGGATACGGGTATCTGTAGGATTATTGATACTTACGCTTCCTTTCAGCTGTTCTGCAGTCATATCCAGATCCAAATCTGAAATCACCTGTTCCATCACAGGGGTACTTGTGATCAGAACTGTATAATCACTGGTCAGGCTGGCACCTAACTGCAGATCCGCCAGTGATGTCAGTGTGGTTTCTTTCGAAAGTACAAGGATACTGGATGTGGAGCTGTAGATCGGTGTCATTAAAAACTGCGTATATGCTGCTGCAATACAGCCTCCGACAAGAGCAACCATCAGTACCAGAAGGATTTTTTTCTTGAGCGCATAAAATATTTCCAGTAAGTCGATTTCGACTTCATCATCATTTGCATCGGGTCTCTGTGCTTTGCTGCTCTCAAAGTTACTGTTCAAATTGTCTAACATCTGATAATTTCCTTTTCCCTTTTTTCTTTATAGTTTTGTACATTACTGTTCACAGGTAATATTCTGTCTTATGTATTTCTGAAAGTAAACAGCAAAATTGACATAAACCGATTTTATTGTATATCAGCCAATAAAAAAAGTCAATCTGTAGCCTCATGTTTTTGTTTCTGTTTCAGAATTTCTGCAGGATTATGAATAAACAGTTCATCTGCATAGTCCTGCCCGAATTTCGCTGAAACCATACGATATGCCTCTCCAATCCTGCTGCTCCTCTTTGCACTGTTGTGACAGTCTGATCCGACGAAATGAAGGAGTCCGTCTTTCATGATTTTATTACAGTACCGTTTAGTAAAAAATCCGTCTTTTCCTGTGATGCTGTCTGCATTGATCTGCATATAGACGCCCATATCTGCCAGTTCTTCCACAAAATCCAGACTATTGCGTGTGGCTTCGTAACGTTCTATATGTGCCATGATCGGCTTATATCCTCCGGAGAGCAATGCACCGAGACGTTCCCGTATATAGCTTTCTTCCGAGTTATGGGAAAATTCTGTAAGAACATACCGCGAACCGGCCATTGTCATTACTTTCTGTTCTCTGAGCATGGGAAGCATCTCCATATTAGCGTGAAACTCACATCCCAGATACACATGGAGATCCGGGCTGATCTCTGATGCCGCTTTCTCCACCAGTCTGAACTGCTCTCTGACTTTCTCCGCAGGTGTTTCAAACATCCGAAAGCGGAAATGGGGAGTTGCAATAACCGTCCGCACGCCCTGTTCATATTCCATCCGGAGTAATTTTACGGTTTCTCCTATATCTGTGGCTCCATCGTCTACACCGGGTACAATATGACAGTGTATATCATAAATTCCTTTTATGGACATCCTATAATTCCTTCCTGACTGTCTGCAGCATTTCTGATGCTCCTGTAACTGCTGACCACATTCGTAATCTAAAAAAACAATCAACCGGCTCTGTATGATCATCCTCATACAAAGCCGGTTTCTGAATATTTATGAGTATTCTCTTGATTATTCTTCTGTAGCTTCCTCAGCCGGTGCCTCAAGAGCTTTCATGCTCAGGCTAATCTTCTTGTCTTCGCCGTTGAAGTCAACAACCTTAGCTTCGATCTCCTGTCCGATGGAAAGTACGTCTGAAGGTTTGGCAACGTGCTCTCTGGAAATCTGGGATACGTGAAGGAGTGCGTCTACTCCTGGTGCAAGCTCTACGAATGCGCCGAAGTCTGTCATACGTGCAACTTTACCTTTTACTACGTTTCCTACAGCGAAGTCCTCAGCTGCTGTGAGCCATGGATTTGCTTCCGGGAATTTAAGGGAAAGTGCAATCTTCTCTCCGTTGATCTCTTTGATAAGAACTTTAACTTTATCGCCAACAGTGAATACTTTCTTCGGGTTCTCTACTCTGCCCCAGGACATTTCGGAGATGTGAAGAAGTCCGTCTGCTCCGCCAAGATCGATGAATGCACCGAAATCTGTAACGTTCTTAACTGTTCCTTCAACTGTGTCGCCAACATGGATCTTCTCCATTAATTCTTTCTGTTTCTCTGCTTTCTCAGCAAGAAGAAGCTGCTTACGGTTACCGATGATGCGGCGTCTTCTCGGGTTGAATTCTGTGATAACGAATTCGATCTCCTGATCTGCATATTTGGAAAGGTCTTTCTCGTATGTGTCGGAAACCAGACTTGCAGGAATGAATACTCTTGCTTCGTCTACGTTTACACAAAGTCCGCCGTCAAGTACCTGAGTTACAGGAGCTTTTAATACTTCCTGATTCTCAAATGCTTCTTCAAGACGTTTGTTGCCTTTCTCTGCTGCCAGTCTCTTGTAAGTAAGAGTAACCTGACCTTCTCCATCATTTACTTTGAGAACTTTTGCTTCCATTGTGTCTCCAACGTGAACAGCATCTGTGAGTACAAGGCTTGCATCGTTAGAGTATTCGTTCTTTGTGATAATACCGTCTGCTTTATAACCGATATTCAGAATAATCTCATCTTCTTTAACATCGATGACAGTACCCTGTACAATCTCTCCATTTCTGATAGTCTTTACGGAATCTTCCAGCATTTGTTCAAAACTTAATTCTGACATGTTCTTGAACCTCCTCAATAATTTTGTTTGGGGTGGAAGCCCCTGCTGTAATACCTACATAACTACTGCATTGGAACATTTCAGAATCCAAGTCTACAGGTGTTTGTATATAGTAAGTATTTCCACATTCCTTTTTACATATTTCAAACAGCTTTTGAGTATTGGAACTATGCCGGCCGCCTACGACCAACATAGTGTCTACCTCTCCGGCTATGTTTTTTGCTTCTCTCTGCCGTTCTTCGGTAGCATTACAAATAGTGTTTAAAATATTGAGAATATTTAAAACATTATTATCATACCTCTTTTTGCAAAGAATTTCAACTAAATCTTTAAATTTGTTGTAATTAAATGTCGTCTGGGACACAATACTTATTTTTTTGCCTTTTGGGGGTACAAATACTTCGGCTTCTTCTTTGTTTCTGATCACCGTGTACGGTCCCTGACACCAGCCACAGATGCCCTGTACTTCGGGGTGGTCTTTGTCGCCGATGATGATGATGTGGTTTCCTGCAAGGCTTTCTTTTTCCACGATCCTGTGGATTTTCAGAACGAAGGGGCAGGTCACATCTACATAAGAGATGTTTTTTTCTTTCAGCTTATCGTAGATGGCTTTGCCTACACCGTGAGAGCGGATGACTACTGTTCCGTTCTGCAGGGTATCATCCGGGAAATCCAGGTCTGCTTCTGTGATAACGTGGACGCCACGAGCTTCCAGATCCGCTACTACGCCTTCGTTGTGGATGATCGGGCCCAGAGTGAAAATAGGTTTCTGTTCTGTGTCTATGAGTTCGTAGACTTTGTTCACTGCACGTTTGACGCCAAAGCAGAAGCCTGCTGTTTCTGCTACTTTTACTTTCATAAAATAATCCTTCTTAAATTATTTCTGCACTTTTTCCTTATATACATTAAGAATCGCATTTACAACATCATCAATTCCCATTTCCGAAGAATCTACAAGCACTGCGTCCTCTGCCTGTTTCAGAGGGGAGATTTCGCGGTTCATGTCGCGTTCGTCGCGCTCGATGATGTCTTTTCGGATCTGGTCCAGGTCGAAGGGTTCTCCCTTCTGCTCATATTCCAGTGCTCTTCTTTTTGCTCTGGTGTCTGCGCTTGCTGTGAGGTAGATTTTTACTTCTGCGTTTGGAAGAATGGTTGTGCCGATATCTCTGCCGTCCATGACTACGTCGTTTTTCTCTGCCAGAGTTCTCTGAAGTTTCAGAAGATGAGCTCTGACTTTCGGGTTTGCGGAACTTTTGGATGCCATGTTTCCTACTTGTTCGGTGCGGATCATAGCATTTACGTTCTCTCCGTTGAGGATGACAATCTGTTCTCCGTTTTTGTATTCGATGGAAATGTCAGCGCCGGAACATACGGCTTCGATCTCTTCCTGATTTTCTCCGTTTACGCCATGGTTCAGAAGATATAAAGCCATTGCCCTGTACATGGCTCCTGTATCTACATAGATAAATGATAATTCTTTCGCTACTTTCTTTGCGATGGTGCTCTTTCCTGCTCCTGCAGGTCCGTCGATGGCTATGTTACATCCCATTTTCGTGGTTCCTCCTGTTTCTATTATTCAAACAGATTTTCTCTGTTTTATTATTAATGTTTATTAATCAGTCAAGCGGATATTCGCAATCCACTTCGCTACTTGCTCATAACCGAATCATAGATATAATTCGCATACACGGTACTCATCATCTGCTTGTTTCTGTTGTTTCTATAGTAAGCAGCTTACTGTATGGCCTGTGCTGCCAGATATGCGGTAGACCAGGCAATCTGTAAGTTATATCCACCTGTCACTGCATCCAGATCCAGTACCTCGCCTGCGAAGTAAAGACCTGAGATTTTCTTTGATTCCATCGTTCCGGGATTGATCTCTTTGACAGAGACGCCGCCTCTGGTGATGATGGCTTCTTTAAACTCACCCATTCCTGTGATTGTGAAGGGGAAGGCTTTGATAAGGTCAATGAAGTGCTGGCGTTCTTCTCTGGAGATATCGTGGATTTTCTTCTCTGCGGGGATTCCACCCAGTTCCAGCATTACCGGCGTCAGAGATGACGGGAAAAGTACGCCAATCACATTCTTGAACTGTTTGTTTGGTCCTGCTTCAAATTCACGCAGGATCCTGGCATCCAGTTGTTCTCTGGTGAGTGCAGGCTTCAGATCCAGATATGCGGACAGTTCGCCGTTTGGTGCTTTTGCCAGTTTTGCACCGATGTGGGCACTGGCGGAGAGGATCATGGGGCCTGTGACTCCGAAATGGGTGAACATCATCTCTCCGAAATCCTCATAGAGTACTTTCTTTCCATTCTTTATGGTGAGTCCTGTGTTCTTAAGGGAAAGTCCCTGAAGCTTAGGGACATAGTCTTCTTTTGTCTTTAATGGCACAAGGGAGGGAGCAATGTCCGTGACTTTCAGTCCCAGTTCTCTTGCGAAGCGGTATCCGTCACCTGTGGAGCCTGTACTCTGATAAGAGAATCCACCGGTTGCCACGATGACTGCATCTCCTTCCATGAAGGTTCCATCTGTAAGGATGACTCCTGTGATCTTCTCCTGCGGTATGTCAGGTGATTTTTTTCCTTTTCTGCCTTTTCCTGCACCAGATCCTGATTCTGTTAATGTAGCTTCTGATTCCAGGGTATTTGCCGAATCTGTTACAGGTTTCTTTACGATTTCCTGCACAGCAGTGTGAAGATGAATCTTTGCTCCTGCTTTCTTCAGCTCACGCTCCAGAGCGCGGATGATGTCTGAAGAATGGTCAGACTGTGGGAATACTCTGTTTCCACGCTCTACCTTCAGAGGGACACCTGCTTTCTCAAAGAACTCCATTACATCCTGAGGGGTAAATGAATAGAAACTGCTGTAGAGGAACTTGGGATTGCTCATCATTGCAGGAAAGAGTTCTTCTGTGTCGCAGGCATTTGTCACATTGCATCTGCCTTTTCCTGTGATGAAGACTTTCTTTCCCAGTTTCTCGTTCTTCTCTAATATATGAACTTCATGATGATTACGGGCTGCAAAAACCCCTGCCATCATTCCGGCGGCTCCGCCGCCGATTATTATAACTTTGCTCATGGAATATTCTCCTGTATTTATTTTACCCTGCAGATTGTCTATTTCATCATAGTTCCACGTTTCCGCTTCACTAAGATCAATATAGATATGTACCACTGGCAGCATATACCCATTGGCACATTATATTCCCGGGTATCATATTCTTTCATAATAACGCAAAGGAGCCTGCTTACGCAAGCTCCTTTTTTCGTTTGGACATATTTAATTACTGATCAATTATACAGGATATGCTCCGTTCTTTTTATCAGCTGCTTTCTCGTCAACTTTTGTTTTCTGAGCCTGACGGTATTTGAAGAAGTCCATAGCTACCTGTGGGAACAGTGCGTATGTTAATACGTCTTCATCCTGTTCCTTGTACTGAGCCATTTCGCTCTCAAGTTTCTCAAGCTCGTTGTCAAGAAGGTCTGCCGGACGGCATGTGATCGGTTTCTCATCGCCGATGCACTTCTTCTGTACTTCCGGATTAAACGGTTTTACAGTTGCGCCGTATTTTCCTAACAGGATATCTTTTGTTTCTTTTGTAACCATTTTGTATCTCTCGCCCATGAGTACGTTGAATACAGCCTGTGTACCAACGATCTGTGAAGACGGAGTAACAAGTGGCGGTTCACCAAGGTCTTTACGTACACGCGGAACTTCCTCGAGAACATCGTAGAATTTGTCTTCTGCGTGCTGTTCTTTTAACTGGGAAGTCAGGTTGGAGAGCATACCGCCCGGTACCTGATACAGTAAAGTCTTGATGTTAACACCAAGGTTCTTCGGATTGAGCAGTCCGCTGTCAAGAGCTTCGTCACGGATTGGACGGAAGTAGTCAGCGATCTCGGAAAGAAGCTTCTGATCAAATCCTGTGTCGTATGGTGTATCCTTGAATGTCTCAACCATAACCTCTGTTGCAGGCTGGGATGTTCCCAGTGCAAATGGAGACATTGCTGTATCAATGATATCCACACCTGCTTCTACTGCTTTTAAGTAAGTCATGGAAGCTACACCGGAGGTGTAATGTGTATGAAGGTCGATCGGGATCTTAACTGTTTCTTTTAATGCTGTAACAAGCTCTGTAGCTTTGTTTGGAAGGAGAAGACCTGCCATATCTTTGATACAGATGGAATCAGCGCCCATATCTTCAATACGTTTTGCAATGTCTGTCCAGTATTCCAGTGTGTAAGCATCTCCTAATGTATAGGAAAGAGCTACCTGTGCATGAGCCTTCTCTTTGTTTGCAGCGCTTACTGCTGTCTGCAGGTTACGAAGGTCATTGAGGCAGTCAAAAATACGGATGATGTCGATTCCGTTTGCAGCTGATTTCTGTACGAAGTATTCTACAACGTCATCTGCGTATGGACGGTATCCAAGGATATTCTGTCCACGGAAAAGCATCTGAAGTTTTGTGTTCTTGAAGCCGTCACGTAATTTACGAAGTCTTTCCCATGGATCTTCGTGAAGGAAACGAAGGGATGCATCGAATGTTGCACCACCCCAGCACTCTACTGCGTGATAGCCGACTTTGTCAAGTTTATCTACGATCGGAAGCATCTGTTCTGTGGTCATACGTGTTGCGATCTGGGACTGATGAGCATCACGGAGAATGGTTTCCACAATTTTAACAGGTTTTTTCTCTAATTCTGCCATTATTAAATCTCCTTTATAGTTCTGTTTAATCGGATATTCGCAATCCGCTTCGCTACTTGCTCATAACCAAATAGCTGCTCCGCAGCTTATCAGAAGGAGTTGCACTCCTCCTGATACAAGCAAGATAGCTTGCTTGATTTGGTTATACTCCGAAAATAGCCATGAATGTTCCGGCTGCTACGGCTGTACCGATAACACCGGCAACGTTCGGGCCCATTGCGTGCATCAGAAGGAAGTTTGTAGGATCTGCCTCTGCACCCACTTTCTGGGATACACGGGCTGCCATAGGTACTGCGGATACACCTGCGGAACCGATCAGCGGGTTGATCTTTCCATGAGTCAGTTTGCAGAGCAGTTTACCAAGCATACATCCACCGAATGTACCGATTGCGAATGCAACAAGACCTAAAACTACGATCTTCAGAGTATCTGCGTTTAAGAATGCTTCTGCACTTGTGGAAGCACCTACGGATGTACCCAGAAGGATAACTACGATATACATCAGGGCATTGGATGCTGTTTCTGTCAGCTGTTTTACAACACCGCACTCTCTGAACAGGTTACCAAGCATGAGCATACCAACCAGCGGAGCTGTTGTAGGCAGGATCAGGCAGACAACGATTGTGATAACGATTGGGAACAGGATCTTCTCCAGTTTGGAAACCGGGCGAAGCTGATCCATTTTGATCTTACGTTCTTTCTCTGTTGTGCAGAGTTTCATGATAGGCGGCTGGATGATCGGAACCAGTGACATATAGGAATATGCTGCCACTGCGATCGGTCCCATCAGTGCAGACTGTCCAAGTTTACCTGCAAGGAAAATGGAAGTCGGGCCGTCAGCACCACCAATGATGGAGATAGCTGCTGCTGCTTTTCCGTTGAATCCAAGGAAGATTGCAAGGAAGTAAGCTGCATAGATACCAAGCTGTGCTGCTGCACCCATCAGGAAACTGATCGGGTTGGCAATCAGCGGGCCGAAGTCTGTCATGGCACCTACACCCATGAAGATCAGGGATGGTAAGATACTCCACTCATCAAGGATGTAGAAATAATGAAGAAGTCCGCCTACACCGTTAGACATATCTTCCGGATTTGCCATAATGTCCGGATAGATATTTACAAGCAGCATACCGAATGCGATAGGAACAAGCAGAAGCGGCTCGAATCCTTTCTTGATAGCAAGATAAAGGAATACGCAGGCTACTGCGATCATCAGGTAATTGCCCCATGTCAGATTGAAGAATGCTGTCTGGTGAATCAGGTTGGACAATGTTTCTGTTACATAAGACATTTGACTACCTCCCGTCTTAGTTCATTGTTGCTAAAGTATCTCCGTTTTCTACAGAGGCACCTTCTGCAACATCAATGCTTGCGATAGTACCGTCCTGAGGAGCTACTACAGGGATTTCCATTTTCATGGATTCAAGAATAACTACGCTGTCTCCGGCTTTTACTGCCTGTCCAACGCTTGCTGCTACTTTGACAACTTTACCAGGTACGGAAGCAGTTACTTTCACTGCGCCGGCGCCTGCTGCAGGAGCTGCTGCTTTCGGAGCTGCTGCAGGTGCAGCCTTAGGTGCTGCTTTTGGAGCTGCTGCAGGAGCGGATACGCTTCCTGTTTCTTCAACAGTTACTTCATATGCTGTACCATTTACTGTAATTGTATAGCTTTTCATTTTAAAATCCTCCTAAATAAATGACAATTATCTTCTATTTCTTTTTACTTTACGGATGGAACGAACTACGAAGCCATCTGTTGTAGTTCCTTCTGCTGCTGCGATAGCTGCTGCGATAACAGCTACCAGCTCTCCGTCATCTGCAAGGTTCTCTTCTGCCTGTGCAGGTGCTGTCTGTGCGATGGCTGCTGCCTCTGCCTCTTTTGCAGCTTTGGCTGCTTTTGCTTCTGCTGCTTTCTTTGCTTCCGGATTCGGAATAAATCTAAACAGAGAAATCAGAAGGCTTAATAAAATCAGCATTACGAATACAGTTCCAATACCCATCAGAGTATTAAGACCTGCTCTCTGAAGAGTCTTGCCCATACCATACTGTACATCTACAGACATGGAAGTCGGTGTTCCCTGTGAGTCAAAGACATATACAAAGTTTGCTTCTGCTTTCTCAAATTTAAGAGGAACAGTAACTGTGTACTGATCATCTTTGAAAGTTACAGTAGTTTCACCATTGCTGTCCTTCTTTGCGCCAAGTTCATCCTTGGATGTCTGCCAGGACTGCATGGCACTTGTTGTAAAGTCATCTCCTGAACTCATGTAATTCTCGATTTCTTCATCTTTAAGCTGGACAATGGCATCTGTCAGTCCTTCTGCTGTAGTTACCAGTGTGGACTTAACAGTATCATCAACCTTATCTGCGGCAAATACCACAGAGGTGCTGCCAATCACCAGCGCAGCCATTACGAGAAATGTCATGAATACAGAAGTTATTTTTTTGATCATTTTCATATGCGTCACCCCGCTTAGACCGTTCCATGTTTCTTAGACGGACGATCTTCTCTCTTTGTGAACAGCATCTCAAATGCACCGATTACATATTTTCTTGTGTCAGCCGGGCTGATCACAGTGTCAACATAGCCTCTTGCTGCTGCGGAAGCAACACCATTCTGAAGCTCTCTGTACTGAGCAGCTTTTTCATTCAGTTCAGCAGCATCTGCATCTGCATACATGATCTTGGCTGCCAGGGAAGCATCCATCATACCAATCTCTGCGTTATCCCATGCATATACAAGGTCTGCACCAATAGATTTGCTGTTCATTGCCACGTAAGCTGTACCGTAAGCTTTGCCGATGATCACATTTACCTTCGGAACAGTTGCATCTGCGAATGCAGCTACCAGTTCACCTACGGATTTCGCCATCATCTTCTCGCTGCATAAGGTTGCCATGAAGCCTGTTGCGTTTGTAAGTGTAAGTACCGGAATATCAAAAGCGTCGCAGAATTTCACGAAATCTGCTGCTTTTCTTGCGCCTCTTGCAGAGATGCTTCCGTCAAATGTTTCTGTTTTCTTGCCTTCTGCGTCATATACTTCGCTTCTGTTTGCAACAGCACCTACTGTAGCGCCGTTTAAACGGATAAAGCCTGTAACCATGTCTTTTGCATAGTCTGCTTTTGTCTCGAAGAATTCACCGTTGTCAGCGATCTGGGAAAGTGCGATTGCTGTGTCACCTGCACAGTTTGCAAGATCTGCGCATACGCGGTTAAGATCATCTGTACACTCTGTGTAATTGTCTGTGTCTTCATTATTAGAAGGAAGAAGTGATACTAAGGAACGGATCTGGCCAAGAATCTCATCCTCTGTACCAACGCCATCAATCACACCTGTCTCTTTGCTCTGGAAATCAGCTGCTGCTGTGTCGCATTTGTCTGTGTTGTTTCCTTCCAGTGCGTTTGGTGTGTTGACGAACATTTTTCCTTTTTTGGATTCCATGAATGTGAAATCTGTCAGGGACGGGATAACTGCCATACCACCGCCACATGTTCCGAAGATTGCTGTGATCTGCGGGATCACACCGGATGCCAGTGTCTGTTTCAGATAGATCTGTCCGAAAGCTTCCAGTGCGTCTGTTGCTTCCTGAAGACGGATACCTGCACAGTCAACAAGTCCGATAACCGGAGCGCCTGTTTTCATGGCAAGATCATAAAGTCTTGTGATCTTCTTTGCATGCATTTCACCAACAGTACCGTTTAATACAGATGCATCCTGGCTGTATACATAAACCAGTTTGTCATCGATCACACCATATCCGGTGATAACACCGTCAGATGGTGCCTTGTTTGCAGTCATGTTGAAATCTGTGGATCTGGCTGTTACACCCTGTCCGATTTCGACAAAACTGTTTGCGTCAAGCAAAGAAGTAATTCTTGTGCCTGCTAAGCTTTGTGTTGCATTACTCATTCTTGTTTGCCCTCCATCTTTATGAGAATATTTAAAAGTTAACCCAAAAATTTAGCCGATTTTAATTTTACCTTTTCCGGCAGAAAATTTCAACATTTATTTGTCATTTTCGTTAAAAATATAGCAGAAAAATTTGTCAGGTTTCTCCAAATTTTGTTTTTTTGAGCATTTCTTCCTATTTAATAGAGGGTATTACGGTTATTTTGTATTGTCCCGTATTTCACCCTCTCCCGCAAACCAGTGTATCGACAAGTTGATTTCTCGAACAATCCTGCGTCTGAATTTCTTATTTCTATCCTGCAAGACTGTTTCAAGAATCAACTTGTCGGCACACCAGAGCGTGTTTGAGGTAACTATACCACTCACTTGTCTGCGAATCCGACTGCACAGGTATAAAAGTCTCAGCAAAACCATAGATGTTTTTTATTATATAGCACGAATTATCAATTAGATTTATGGATTATCCCATTATATAATTAACACATCAAAGAAATTCAGGCCACAACTAAAGCACTGAACAATTATAGATCCAACAGAAAATTTCAGGAGGAAAGACGTAATGAAAAGCAATTACCAGCATATTTTCACACCACTCACAGTAAAAAATATGACTATCAAAAACCGTATCGTTATGATGCCTATGGGAACCAATTACGGGGAACAGAACGGCGAAATGAGTTTTCTTCACATTAATTATTATAAAGAGCGTGCCAAAGGCGGCACAGGTCTGATCATCGTAGAGAATGCAAGCGTAGATTCTCCGCAGGGTTCCAACGGAACTACTCAGCTTCGTATTGACCACGACAACTATCTGCCGCGTCTGTACAAATTCTGTGAAGAGATCCACAAATATGGTACCTGTATTGCGATCCAGATCAACCACGCAGGTGCTTCCGCTGTTTCCGCACGTACAAATATGCAGCCGGTTTCCGCATCTGATGTTCCGTCCAAAGAAGGCGGAGAAATCCCGCGTCCGTTATCAGTGGAAGAAATCCATCACATTGTAAAGAAATACGGCGAGGCTGCAAAGAGAGCCCAGGCTGCAGGTTTTGACGCAGTAGAAATCCATGCGGGACATTCCTATCTGATCAGCCAGTTCCTCTCTCCTCTTACAAACAAACGTACAGATGAGTTCGGCGGATCTGTGGAAAACAGAACACGTTTCTGCCGTATGGTCATTGAGGAAGTAAGAAAACAGGTCGGACCTTTCTTCCCGATCATGCTCCGTCTCAGCGCAGATGAGCTGATGGAAGGCGGCAACACTCTCGAGGATACTCTTGAATATCTGGAATATATTCAGGATGAAGTTGATATCTTCGATGTTTCCTGCGGTTTAAACGGTTCTATCCAGTATCAGATCGATGCCAACTACATGAAAGACGGATGGCGTTCCTATATGCCTAAAGCTGTCAGAGAGAAATTCGGCAAACCATGTATCTCCATGGGAAATATCCGTAACCCAAAGGTTGCCGAGCAGATCCTCGCTGACGGCGATGCAGACCTGATCGGTATGGGACGTGGTCTTATCGCAGAACCTGCATGGGTAAACAAAGTAGCTACAGGCAGAGAATGTGACCTTCGCAAATGTATCTCCTGTAACATCGGATGTGCAGGAAACAGAATCGGCTTTAACCGTCCGATCCGCTGTACTGTAAACCCGGCTGTTCTGGAAGGTGATGTTTATAAGAATCAGAAAGTGAACAAAAACTGTAACGTTGTAGTAATCGGAGGCGGTACTGCCGGACTGGAAGCTGCCTGTACAGCCGCAGAAGTAGGCTGTAATACCTTCCTTCTGGAAAAAGGTGAGACTCTTGGCGGTCTTGCTTCTGTGATCTCTAAGATTCCTGCAAAGAAGCGTCTGGCTGATTTCCCGAACTATCTGATTCACAGAGCAGAGCAGCTTGAGAATCTTTATATCTTCACAAACACAGAAGGAACACCGGAAAATATCCGCAAATTCCATCCGAACCTGATCGTAAGCTCCACAGGTTCCGCGCCACTGCTTCCTCCGATCAGGGGACTTCACGACCGCATTGACAAAGAAGGCAGCAAGGTTGCTTCTATCCTGGGAATGATCAATCACATCAATGACTATCCGGAAGATATGACAGGCAAGAAGGTTGTTGTTGTGGGCGGCGGTGCTGTTGGTCTTGATGTTGTGGAATTCTTTGCAGCAAGAAACGCTGAGATTTCTATTGTGGAGATGATGGATCAGATCGGACGTGACCTGGATCCTGTTACAAAGAATGACATGAAGGACCAGATGAAGAAACATCATGTGGCCCAGCTTACAAAGACAGCTCTTCAGGAAGTAAAAGACAGCTCTTTCCTTGTAAAAGATGCAGAAGGTGAACGTGAGCTTCCATTTGACTACGGATTCGTATGTCTTGGTATGAAAGCTCAGGGACAGCTTTTCGCAGAGCTTTCCGATGCTTTTGTTTCTGATGATGTTGAGATCCTGAACATCGGAGACAGCAAACGTGCAAGAAGGATCATCGACGGAACTCTGGAAGGAAGAAATATCCTTAATACACTGACTCAGATGGGATACCTTTAATAAAAACCTTTACAACAAAATACGAAAGGGGATATTATAATGGCTGAAAGAATTACCGGACATACTGAATTAATCGGTCTGATGGCTTACCCGATCCGTCACTCCAGCTCTCCTGCAATGCAGAATGAGGCTTTTGCAAAACTCGGGTATGACTACGCTTACCTTGCTTTCGAGGTTGGCGCAGATGAAATTGAGGATGCAGTAAAAGCAATCCGTACTCTGAAAATGAGAGGATCCAATGTTTCCATGCCAAACAAAACTCTGGTTGGAAAATACCTGGATGAGCTTTCTCCTGCTGCAGAATTATGCGGTGCAGTTAACACGATCGTAAATGACAACGGTCATCTTACAGGTCATATCACTGACGGTATCGGATTTATGTCTGCCCTGAAAGATAATGATATTGATGTGATCGGAAAGAAAATGACTATCGTCGGTGCAGGCGGTGCTGCCACTGCTATCGAGATCCAGGCTGCTTTGGACGGCGTTGCCGAGATCACAATCTTTAACCGCAAGGATGAATTCTGGGATCGTGCAGTATCCACAGTAGAGAAGATCAACACAAAGACATCCTGCCATGCAGTTCTTTATGATCTGGCAGACCTTGATAAACTGAAAGCTGAGATGAATGACAGTTTTATCTTTGTCAATGCTACAGGTGTGGGAATGAAACCACTGGAAGGACAGTCCGTTGTTCCGGACAAATCTTACTTCCGTCCTGAGCTGATCGTTATAGATGTTCCTTACTCTCCTCTGGAAACAAAAATGCGTTCCATGGCCAAAGAAGTAGGATGCAAGACAATGAATGGTCTGGGAATGATGTTATTCCAGGGTTCCGCTGCATTTGAGTTATGGACAGGCGAACCAATGCCTATCGAACATATGAAAGAGATTCTTCACATCTCCTATGATGACTGATACCTGATGGTATCTTCAGTAAAGATATCTCATATTGTGATGCAGAACAAATCATTTCACTGATCTTTCTGCACATAATATTTGATATATACCGCTTTTCGGCGTACTGCAGGAGATGTACTGATATATTACTCCGCGCAGAATGTACATATCCTGCAGTTTGCTTCAAAAAGCTGTTGATCATGCGGTTATGTTACGGTTATTCTTATAACAGTTCCATAATAATCCGGAACTACTATAATACAACAGAAAATATGAGGATAAACAGATGAACACAGTTCAGGTAAAAAACACTGTGATCGGCGAGGGCAGACCTAAGATCTGCGTTCCCATCGTAGGAAAAACAAAAACAGACATTCTCGAAGAAGCCAAAAAAATCCCTACTCTTCCTGTTGATGTAGTTGAGTGGCGTGTAGACTGGTTTGATGATGTCTTTGCTACTGAGAAAGTATTAGAAACCACTAAAGAGCTTCAGGAAGTTTTAAAAGACATTCCTGTTCTCCTTACATTCCGTACTTCCAAAGAAGGCGGTGAGAAAGAAATTTCTGTAAATGACTATGCTGCTTTAAATATTGCAGCTGCTCAGAGCGGTTATGTAGATTTAATTGATGTAGAAGCATTTACAGGTGATGAAGTTGTTAAGACAATCATCAATGCTGCTCATGAGGCAGGTGTAAAGGTAATTGCTTCCAACCATGATTTCTTTAAGACTCCGGAGAAGGAGGAGATCATCCGACGCCTCTGCATGATGCAGGAGCTGGGTGCTGATATCCCTAAGATTGCAGTAATGCCTACCTGTAAGCAGGATGTTATCACACTGCTGTCTGCCACTCTGGAAATGTCTGAGAAATATGCAGACCGCCCGATCATTACCATGTCCATGGCAGGAACAGGCGTTGTAAGCCGCCTGACAGGTGAGACATTCGGCTCCGCTCTCACCTTCGGTGCTGCTTCCAAAGCTTCTGCTCCGGGACAGGTCGGTGTACATGAATTAAAACAGGTGCTGGATATCATTCACAGCAGCCTGTAATCTGTTGATGAATGATGTGATATCAGATGTTATTCTTGCCCATAGTCGTCTGATATCACTTCTATCTGGCAACAGAAGATTGATTTGAATTCAAATATTTTGACTCCTTAAAAAATAAGAAGAACAGCCCGACACGGCTATTCTTCTTATTTTTTATTTCATTTCTTCTAAATTATTCTCTTGTTCTTTTTTCTCAAAGGGATTCCAGTTAGACAGGAAGATATTCAGTCCGAAGCCAACTGCCAGTGCCCATGCAGATGCCCATGCGGTTCCCTGGGTTGCGAGGACTGCTGCCATTACGCCTGCGATCATCTTGTCTCTGTCGCTCTTGCAGTAATCCATACCAATTCTCGCACATACAAATGCCTGGAACATCAGAGTAATGGAAGAGCCTACTCCGAAGATGGGACGGAAGAAACTTACTACAGGAATGATCAGCACACTTAAAAATGTGGCCAGTCTGAAAGAAGCCATTCCTCCGAGAAGAGACTTCATAGCTTTCTTTCCTTCTTTGTAACGCATGGATACGGATACAGTCATTCCAACCCATAACGGACCAGAAAGGGGAGGAAATGGTGCGATGATGGACAGAATCAGGTTTCTCAGACCGCTGACCAGATTGGAACGGCTGGAATTGAAATCAATATACTCATCATCTCTTGCGTGACGTGCCTCTGATACAAGAGTCTCTGTAGTAACAAAATCACCAAATGCAATAACATAGCACACCAGTGCCAGCGGCAGTGCTTTGATAAACATAGATGCAGGAGGAATCCCTACGCCAAAGATGCTCACCTGATCAATGATATCTTTAAACTGAGGAATCTTGATAAAAGTACCAAGCTCCAGTCCCGGAGCATCCAGTTCGCCAACCAGAAGTCCTACTACCATTGCGATAAGATATGGGAAAAGATTTCCGTATCTCGCAACCAGATCAAGAAACTTATTTGTTTTTCTCTTCTCCTGATATTTGTCAGAGAAGCTAATCAGGATCAGGAGGCCTACGCCTGCAACAATAGCCAGAGGATATTTGTGCATATTACCGTTCTCTCCCAGCTGTCCTGCCATAACTGTAACTGGTGCTGCAAGAAGAATTCCGCCTTTGACAGAATTGGGAACTGCATGAACAAATTTATCTGCCAGTCTGGTCACACCCATAAAGATAAATACCAGACCTACCAGCATCTGCAGTGCGATCATAGCCTGTATTCGCTCTTTTCCCATAGGGAAGCCTTCCAGAAATACAATAGTCAGCGGCAGTGTGGGTGTGATCCACCCCGGTACTACCGGATCGCCGAGCAGGCTGTGAAGCAGATAAAGGAAGGTTTCAATAATTACACAGCTCCACGCCAGCTCATAAGGAAGCCCCAGATATTGCTCCAGATAGGGAACAGCTGCCAGTGCTGTTACGCCCAGGATCAGACCCTGAATGAACTCAACAGATTCTATCTTGTAGTGTATGAATGGAAGTCTTATCTGAAATGGTCCAAAGGGGATGTAGGGCAGTTCATTTTCTCTTCTTTGTGTTCTTGTATTTGCCATACAGATTCTCCTTTTCAATAAATTGTTAGATTACTTCTATATTTCAGCTTGTATATTCTATCTTTTTGTTAATTTTTAGACAATCCGGATTTTAATAAAATCCAATCCGACCGGAAAAAATTTGAAGCTTGTAACGTCCAAACGTATCTTCAGTTAGATTGGATTTCAATATCACAGGATTTCTGTATCTTATTTATTTCTATCGCTTATTTATTTCTATCACTTATTTATTTCTATCACTTACTGGCTTACTTATTTCTGTTCTTCTTTACAAAGAGAGCGAGCAGAATACCTACGATGGTCACTGCCATGTTCAGAAGAAGGATCATTCTCGGAGCACTGCTTCCGCCCACTTTGGTAATGTATCCTGCAAGGCTTAAGATTGTGTAGTTCGCGATGCTGGATGCGATCATTACCAGTGAGGTTGCTGTTCCCTTATTCTCAGGGAAGAACTCTGCTGTTGTGGAAACTGCCAGCTGGAGAACACCGCCTGCACCTGCATATCCGATCACAAAACCACCTACCAGACAAATAAACGGAGCCTGGATAAAGTAGCAGAGAGCCAGCATAATTGTAGAGATTAACGGATAGAGGATCAGGACGTTAATCTCTTTCAGACCTTTTTTGATAAAAGCTGCTGTTGCAAGGATGGCAGTTGCAGTTCCCAGGGCATACAGGGACTGGATCTTTGAAGGGTCTGCCATACCATAGGAACGGGCAAGTTCCTGATTACAGTTCAGCCATAACATAAAGGTTGAGGAGCTGGTGAATCCGATCAGAATTGCAGCGATCGCTGCAGGGGAAATCTTGTGTCCGGATTTCTTCTTATCAGCTTTAGCCTGTACTGCCTTCTCTCTCGCCGGAAAAGGGAGGATCAGGATCAGGATTCCGTCAATGAGGATTGCAATACCTGCTACAATAAAGATTGTCTTATATGACATATTTGCAGATGCTACGATTCCGATCAGGAATGGAAGCAGGAACTGGCTCAGGCAGATGGAAAATTTTGTAAACAGGTTGGCTACTGACGGGTTGTTTACATAGATTTCCATACAGGTGGGGCTTACGCAGGTATCGAGGAAAGAGTTTGCAATTCCGCCGATCACTGCAAATGCATATCCCATTGCCATGGATGTGGAATTAGCCATTCCAAAGAAGTATGCCACATAACAGAGCACACCGATAATTCCGCTCAGTTTTCTTCCGTATTTGTCAGACAGAGGACCGGAGAAAGGAAGGGAAATCAGACGTCCCAGTCCAAGGGCTGCAATTACAGATACGACCATACTTACATCCAGTGTGCCATCAGCCAGGGGCTTCGCACCCCAGGCAGCTGCAAACTCCGGTTTGTACTGCCCCAGGATAGAAGCACCGATTCCATGGATAAAATAAGTAAAATATGCTGCAAGGGAGGTGAAAATGAGCATTTTGTTTGTTTTCTGTTTCATTTTGGTCTCCTAGGTTATTATTACTTGTTTTCGTTTTCTTCCTGGAATTTCTGATATTCAGCTGTTGGCATTTCCAGTCCTGTGTAGAGCTTGTAAGCTGCAGCTCCCTGCCATAACAGCATTCCTTTTCCGCCGATTGCAAGCTTGCAGCCTGCTTCTTTGGCTTCTTTTACCATTCTTGTTTCAGCAGGATTGTAAACAACATCTGCTACTACAAGGTCAGGGCGGAACATGGATTTATCTTTGATCAGAGTAAGTTCTTCGTGAGGTTTCATTCCTGCAAGTGTTGCGTTTACGAGGATGTCTGCGTTTGCAACCTCTTCTTTCAGTTTTGCCTCATCTTCCAGATCAAATACAGAAACTTTACAATCCGGTGTTTCTTTGCTCAGTTTTTCTGCTGTGGACTCTGCACGTGCAAAGAATGGGTCTTTCGGATTGAAGATAGAAATGGATTCTGCACCGTCTAATGCACACTGTACCTGGATTGCTGTTGCAGCACCGCCTGCACCGAGAACTACCATTTTTTTGCCTTTCACATCAACGCCGTGTTCTTTTAAGTTGCGGACAAATCCGATACCGTCTGTGATATGTCCTACTAATTTGCCGTCTTCATTAACGATTGTGTTAACCGCACCGATGATTCTTGCTGCAGGTGAAAGCTCATCCATGTGTTTTGCAACTTCGTTCTTGCATGGCATAGTTACGTTTGCGCCTCTCATTTTGAAAAGACGGATTGCATCCAGAGCAGCCGGAACCTGGTCTTCCTTGATGTCAAATGCCATGTAAGCATAGTCAAGGTTATGATGACGGAAGCTGAAGTTATACATTGCCGGTGATCCTGAGTGTCCTACCGGGCTTCCGATAAGTGCCATTAATCCTGTTGTTCCTTTAATTCTCTGTTCCATTTCTTGTTTGCCTCCTGAATTTTTTTGTAAAATCATTTTCAAGCTGCTGTCCGCTGATAATATCATACAGCGTCTCTTAACTGCAACTATAAAACGAATAAATTATAAGATTCGAAATTCGCTGATTTACTGCGTAAATCGCTACTTTCTCATGTTTGGCGGGTCCCAGGTTCAAAAATCTTATCGTGCAAGCACGAACGACTTTTTGAACTTTTGACCCTGATATCATCATAATGTGGAAGCTACCTCATACGCTTCTTTCGTAGCATCAAGTGCTCTTCTTGCGCGGGTGGCATCGCCGATCACATAGGTATCCGGTACGATGGCTTTGATCTCTTCGCCGAATGGGTTGTAGTTTCTGAATCCCATGGAGAGGATGACAGAATCATAGCCTCTGGATTCATGTCTCTGTCCGTCTGCTGTCTCGTACTCTACGCCGTCCTCATAGAATTTGCATACCTTTGCACCTGTGATCTCTTTGATCTTGTAATCTTCGAAATCTTTCATCAGGTAAACTCTATGCTCGTGGATCACGTCGGCACCTACAGTGTCTCTGAACTCAATGACTGTTACATCATGGTTCTGCTCACCGAGGAATGCTGCTGTCTCGCATCCCACCATTCCGCCGCCTACAACCAGTACTTTCTTTCCTGCTGCTCTCTTTCCGTCAAGGAGATCAGAGCCATGGATAATTGCAGGATTGTCGATACCTTCGATCGGAAGGATCAATGTTCTGGAACCGGAAGCAACAATTACGCTGTCTGGTTTCTCTTCCCTGATAAGATCCAGAGTTACTTCCTGATTCATTTTGATTGTTACGCCTGCTTTCTGGCAGCGTACGATATAGCTGCGGATCATGTTTGTGATGTCGCCTTTTCCCGGAGGATAAGCAGCAAGACGCATGTTTCCGCCAAGTTTATCACTTGCTTCATAAAGTGTTACCTGATGACCTTTTTCCTGTGCGATAAATGCAGCGCAAAGACCTGCAACACCGCCGCCGATTACCATTACTTTTTTCGCTTTTTCTGCAGGAGCAATGCCCTCAGCTTCATGTCCAAGGAATGGGTTTACAAGACAGCATACAGGGTTTCCTGCATACATGTTTGCCACGCAGCCCTGAAGACATGCGATACATGGAATCATATCCTCCAGTCTTTCTTCCTGCGCTTTTAATGGCATATAAGGATCTGCAAGGCTCTGACGTCCGAATGCAACCAGGTCACAGCGTCCTTCTTTTACCATTAATTCCGCAAACTGCGGTTCTGTATAACGTCCTACTGTGATCACCGGGATAGATACGGCACGTTTGATCTCTTCTACCTGAGAAGCGGAGAAACCGCCGTGTGTGACTGTCGGTGCCCACATAAATTCATCACGGATGTGAACAGCTCTGGATACATGGATGGCATCCAGTCCGCATCCTTCCAGATATGCAGCGATCGCAGCACTGTCATGCACATCAAGACCGCCCGGTACTTCATCACAGCTGTTGATTCTTGCAAGAACTGCAATCTTTCCTTCTGTCATCTTCTTAACTTCTTCGATGATCAGACGGGAGAAACGCATTCTGTTCTCAAAGGAACCACCGAATTCATCCAGTCTCTTGTTCGTTCTCGGAGAAAGGAAGGTGCTTACCAGATAGCCGTGTGCCATATGGATCTCAACTGCATCTACGCCTGCTTCCATGGCTCTCTTTGCTGCGAGGCCATAGCCTTTTACCAGTTCATAAACTTCTTCAGTTGTAACTTCCTTTGGTGTATCTCTTCCACAGTCTGACGGAATGCTTGTAGCTGCCTCAATCGGTGCACCTGCGTTCTTTGCATTTCCTTCAGGACCTGCATTCTGAAGCTGTACGGAAACCTTTGCTCCCTCTGCATGACAGGCATCTACTACCTTGCGGAAGCTTTCGATTGTGGAGTCATCATAAAGACATGGCTTGCGGGGGCCGCCCTTTGCACCTTTATGTACTACTGTTGCTTCGATTGTGATCAGACCGAAGCCGCCCTTTGCTCTTTCACGATAATAAGCAGCGGACTGTTCGCTCATGCTTCCGTCTGTGTTTGCAAAGTTGTTTCCCATTGGCGGAACTACGAAGCGGTTCTTTACTGTCATTGGACCGATGTTGATTGGCTGAAACATTGCATTAAATTTCATGTGACCTTCTCCTTTTTTCGAATTCTTTTCTATTAATTATTCATTCTCTATTTTGTGTTCATTCAGAATGCGGATCAGGCAGGCGTGGAGATTTCTGCCTGATCCTTTAATCTGTCGGTTTATCCGTCAGATACTTACTGAAGAACCTCCGGCCATGCTTCCTCAAGCACTTTCTTTGTGTTCTCATATGTATGGTTTGCAGCATATTCAAGTCCTTTTGCAAGGATTGCATCGCTGATGACTTCTACACCGATTGCGTTTGGTTTGATTCCTTTTTCTTTTACCATCTTAACGAACGCTGCTGTACATCCGATTCCTGTTCCGGGAGCAAGACGGTCATGCATGGATTCGTCTCTTAAGATTGTTGTTGCATATGGTCTTTCCCATACATCGTTGATCTGGATGGATACGATCTTGTCTGCCGGGATGTCTTCGATCACAGAAAGGTCAACCGGCTGATTTGCTCTTACCCAGTGCCAGGTATCCATGATCAGTTTTGCATTCTCGCAGTCAGCTGCCTTTACAACTGCCCAGCCTTTTTTCATATCCGGGATTCCGCTGTATGGCATTGGCTCAACACCGATGATGTATTTTCCTGCTCTCTGGCATAATTCTCTTAATTTCTGAGCAGTATATTCTACGGAGTAGTTTTCCATCAGACCGCAGTTGATCTGTTTTACGTCAAATAATTCACACATATGGAAGCAGAGCTGTTCTTTGTATTTCTGTTCGTAAGATCTGTGTTCTTCAGCCCACTGTACGATGTACTCAACCTCTGTTACTTTCATACCATGTTTGTCCAGAATAGCAAGAATGTCTTTGTCAAAAAGTCCCTCATTCAACGCATCTACATAAGTTTCTGCACGAAGGCCGATTCCTTCGTATCCTGCGTTCTTTGCAGCGATCACTCTGTCTTCAAATTTGCACTGATCTCCCAGTGTCCAGGAACTGATAGTAATTGGAAATTCTTTTGACATCTTTTTGTCCTCCTGATAAAATCGCATAATTTTTCTATTTATTTTGATAATATTTTGTATCTTTTTGATATAAGCATTATATATCTTTGTTAAATATAAAACAAATTAGTTCTATCCTTTAAATTCATAGATTTTTTCAATACATCATGATATAATCTACGTATATGACAAATACAGCGCGGATTATTTGTGCAAGAGTGACTATAATTATAGTTTTCCGAAACATTAAAGGACTGTGAAAGCCTGCACATAAAATATAGTCACTTATAAAATACTTATCAGAGAAAGGAGTTTTTCTATGAACCTGTATCATCTGCGGTACTTTTCTACGCTGGCTCATATTGAACATTACACAAAAGCCGCTGATATTCTGGCGATCACCCAGCCTTCGCTGAGTTATGCGATCTCCACTCTCGAGGAAGAACTGGGCGTGAAACTGTTTGAAAAAAATGGAAGGAATGTTACTCTTACCAAGTATGGAAAAGTTTTCCTGAATGACGTGGAAGAGGTACTGAACCGTCTGGACTCTTCTGTGAACAGTCTGAAGCTGGCAGGTAAAGGGGAAGGCTGCATTGATGTGGTATTCCTGCGTACACTTGGAATTGATTTTCTTCCTAAGATCATGCGGGGATTTCTGGAGGAAAATCCTACTAAAAAGATAGATTTTAATCTGTATTGTGATAAAGTTTTAACATCTGATATTCTGAACGGATTAAAAGAGAAGAAATATGATCTGGGGTTCTGTTCCAAACTTGATAATGAGCCGCTGATCGAGTTTATTCCGGTTGCCAGACAGGAGCTGGTTGTGATCGTACCTCTTGATCATCCGCTGGCAGTAAAGGATGAAGTACGGCTGGAGGATACCATTCCTTATAAACAGATTATATTTAAGAAGAGAAGTGGTCTGAGACAGATCATTGACGGACTATTTGAATGTATCGGGCAGACACCGGATGTGGCTTATGAGATTGACGAGGATCAGGTTGCTGCAGGCTTTGTCTCCAACGGCTTTGGAATCTGCGTAGCTCCCAATATTCCGATCCTGCAGTCTCTGAATGTAAAGATCCTTCCCTTAGTTTCTCCAAGCTGGCAGAGAAACTTCTATATGGCGATGCTGAAGAACGTATACCATCCACCGGTTGTGGAAGCATTTAAGAAATATGTGATCGAACAGGCACAGAAGGAATGGGATTATAAGACCAGCTGATCTGACATAATAAAATATCAGAATACAAAAAGATATGGGACTGTCCCGTCAATCGAGATACCCCATATCTTTTTATAATAACCGATACATTCAATATTATGACTTGATATCCGGCACTTCTGATATCATAAACCAGATCTGTCATGTTATATTATTTTTCTTCATCTATGGTGCGGAGTCTGTGTACCAGTTCTTCGCAGATCTCCAGTTCGTTCTTGCCGTCTGTTTCGATGATGATATCAGCCGCTGCCTCGTATTTAGCGCGGCGTTTCTCCATCAGATCTGCGATAAATGGAACAGTCTTATTGTTCTCGATCAGCGGACGGTCATGGTTATTTTTGACGCGGTCAAGGATTGTCTCCGGTTTTGCTGTGAGGAGAACAACACGGCCATTCTTCTTCATCTCTACTACATTGCACTCTCTCATTGGAGTACCACCGCCGCAGGAGATCACAACATTGCTGCGTGACTGCATTTCGATAAGCAGATTTGTCTCAAGATCACGGAAATACTGCTCACCGTATGTCTCGAAGATATCGGAAATACTCATTCCCTGTCTCTGGGCAATGATCTGATCCATCTCTACCACATCCATGGCAAATACATTCTTAAGTAAATCAGAAATTGTGGACTTTCCCGCACCCATGAAACCGATCAGCACGATGTTGTAGTTGAAGAGTTTTCTTGCCTGGATCCGTTTACTGTTTGTGCGGATGCATTCAAATACATCGGAAACCTCATCCTTATGGCGTCTGCCTTCCATTCTCTTCTCCAGCCATTCTTTCTGCTTCGCTTCCTGCTCAGGCTGTAAAATCTGGAGTCCGTTGGCTTCTTTATATGCCATAATGTCCTCCACGATCCTGTTACGCATGATAAGTGCATCCAGAATGATCTCATCACACTGGCCAAGACTCTCTCTGAGTATTTCTAACTGATTCATATCTCTTTCCTCTGTCTTTCCTATGTCAGCTTGCAGCAGACCGCAGATCAGCCACAGGCTGACATAAACTATTCACGAACGGCAATATATGAATGCCGACTGTTAAGATTTATTATATCAATATCGCTTTCGTATAGCAACCCTTTAAATCATTAAATTATTTCATCTGTTCGATAGTTTTTTTCTATGAATTCGACAGATGATTCTATGACAAGACTCTGATGACGGTTCTTTAAGGTTCCCATATAAACGTATCTAATGGAAAAAATCATGAAATACTTTTTCAGTGTACCATTTAAAACTGATTTTTTCCACTGATTTCTCCGCATAGACCGGATAAAAATCTATCAGTTTTCCATCCAGGTAATAGGCAATGCGGCCAAGCTTCTCCCCCTTAAGAACCGGTGCACTGACTTTCTGTGGAATTTCTATTTTACATGTTACAGTTTCCCCTTTTTTCAGAAGGACTTCTTTTTCCCTGTCATATGCGGTTACACTGCATTTACCCCTCAGATAGATTTTCGTTCCTATATCCTGATTATCTTCCACACCGTCTGTTACCAGAATTTTTCCGGTCTGTGGTTCTTTCCAGTAGATTTCGTACTCGTAGTTGTAATCTCCGAAGTCCAGCAGTTTCTCTGTGTCACTCCATTTATAGGTTTTGTGGTTGGGCCATCCACAGCCAAGAAGACTGACGATAAATGTTTTGCCCTCTTTCTCCCAGGCACATACATAACAGTAGCCTGCCTGGGAAGTATAGCCTGTTTTTCCGGCAAGAACTCCGTCTCTCATGTCAAGAAATGCGTTGGCATTATGTACAGAAAAGGTTCTCTTTCCTGTGATCTCAGAGAATGTATAGTCTCTGGTCTGTGCAATGTGCAGGAATGTTTCGTTTTTAATAGCATAGCGCATGATCAGTGCCAGATCTTTGGCTGTTGTGTGATGTTTTCCGTTCTCATCCTCAGCATCCAGGCCATTGGGTGTGATAAAATACGTATTCTTACATCCTATCTGTTTTGCTTTCCGGTTGAGCATTCTGGCAAAGCCTTCCACGCTTCCCCCGCAGTGTTCTGCAATGGCAACCGCTGTATCATTGTGGCTTTTCAGCATAAGGGAGTACAGAAGATCCTCCAGATAATACTGTTCTCCCTTCTGAAGTCCCAGCTTTACTTCCGGCTGGGATGCCGCATTCTGAGAAATCAGAACATAATCATCCCCCGGAGAGTTCTCCAGTGCCACAATACAGGTAAGCACCTTGGTTGTGCTGGCATTTGCCAGAGGACGCTCCCCGTCCTTTTCATAGAGTACCCTGCCGGACTCTCCGTCCATGAGGACTGCTGATAATGCGTACAGTTCTGCCGGTTCTTCTGCAACAGGTTTCATATCTACTGTCTGAGGTATTTTGCACTCCGCTCCCCGGGCGGAGGTGTATGTCTGCGTAAACAATAATACCGCCGTCACAACAATGACAGCGGCAATATGTTTCATTCTCATACTCCACCTCACATGCTGGCAATCCATGAATATCACTGTTCATAATTTACGGTTATTCACAGATTTGTTGTTTACAGGATATCTGCAGGATTTTGCTTCACCCTATAAGATAATTTATGCCTGCATGTCCGGAATATGACTGTCACAGTTCCGAAAAATATCGGGATATGCCCATTACCCGTTATAAGTCCGGTCCCATCTTTTGCTCAGATGATAAGCTCCCTCTCTTAAGGTATAAAGTTCTCCCAGATATTCCACAGCTTCAGGAACCGCCTCTCTGTAAAGCCTCTCAAGTTCAGGCATGGGAGCTTTTGCCTGCTCTACTGCTTCGGCAGTCATGAAATGTTCAATGACAGAGCCGATGGACTCTCCTCCCAGTCTCAGAAGTTTCCCCAGAATCCTGCGTTTTCTTCCATGATCATCACACACCATGAAATTGGTAAGAATTTTCATCATCCTGACAGAAATATAAATGTTCATGGTTTTCACCAGAGGAATGGCCCTGTGGATCACTCTGGCATATTCCATCTTCGGCATGATCCCGCAGGCCGGATAATAATGGTCGGGATCTTTACCTGTCTCTTCCATAAGCACACGGTCAAATTCCTTCTCCAGAACAATGTGAGGAATGACGCCTTCTGCAGCCATCTTATTTACATAGGGATGGCATGCGGAGTCCAGAATATAATGACAGCCAAATCCAAGAAGATATGCAAAAAGTGCCTCATCATCATTTCTTCTGACCTGCCGCATCCCTTCTTCAAAAAAGGCTCTTGCCTTCTCATGATGCATCTCAATCCCGAACTGGGTGACAGGATTCTTTGAAACCATATAGTAGAACAGGATATCCGGCCCATGTAAACCGATCCTGTACAAGTCCCCATGTCTGCGGATCAGGGCTTTCATATCTGAAGGCAGTCTCTTATATACTTCTTTTCCAAATAAATCATGTGCATATGTGGTTGGCATTAGTTTTTTCTCCTTTATCTTACACATCCAGTTTCAGCTGGATTTCTTCCTCTGCCTCTGCCTTAAAGTCCTCGATCTGGACAGGATCAGGGACAGGCAGGGATTCCAGATCCTGTACGCCGAAGCAGCGCAGAAACTCTTCCGTGGTCCCGAGCAGGATCGGACGTCCGGGGGCATCCAGACGCCCCAGCTCCCTGACCAGACTGTATTCTACCAGCTTGTTGATGGCGTGGTCACATTTTACCCCTCGGATCTTCTCGATTTCCGCCTTTGTAACCGGCTGTTTGTATGCAATGATGGATAAGGTTTCCAGCATAACATCTGACAGTGCCGGTTTCTGAGGATGCAGGGCAATATTGATCAGATACTGATAATATTCTTTCTTTGTACACATCTGGAAAGAATTCTCCAGCTCTATGATCTGGATGCCTCTGTTCTCTTCCTGATAACGGTCCATCATATTGCGGATGATCCTTCCTGTTGTCTTCTCGTCCACACCGATGGCTCTGGCGATCCGGGGCAGTTCTACAGAACCGCCCATTGCAAAAAGTATTGCTTCTATCGCAGCTTCTGTCTCCTTAATCTTCACTCAGTCTTCCTCATTCCTTTTATTACATATTGATCTCTGTATTCTGCGGTTCATCTTCCGCAAATTCTGTAAGATTCTTCCATGTATCCGGGTCTGTCTGTACTTCAACAGAGATATCGTCAAACAGCCCGTCCTGCTCCACGTGGATATGTCCCATTTTCATCAGTTCCAGTATGGATAGAAAGGTGACGATCACCTGTACTTTCGAGCACTGACTCTCCAGGAGATTGCGGAAGCTGAATTTCCGATGGGTACGGGCAAAATCTTTGATCTCTATCATCTTATCAGACAGACTGACCTCTTCCTTCTCGATGGTTCCGAATTTGCTTCGGATAGGATCGACCTTGTCTTCCTGCCTGCGGATGATGGACTTGTAGATTGCATTCAGCTTCTCCAGTGTGAGACCTGCCAGAAGTTCCTTTGGATCTACAGGCTCTCTGTACTGCAGTACCTCATCGGGAAGAGTGGGCTCTTTAAAGAATACATTTGCCGCATCGTCCATCTTGTCCTTCAGTTCATAGGACATGAACTTATACATCTTATATTCCAGAAGTTTCTCCACCAGTTCCGCTCTTGGATCTTCCTCTTCTCCCTCCTCATTGACTTCTTTCGGGAGAAGCATTTTACACTTGATATCCAGCAATGTGGCTGCCATAACCATGAACTCACTCATGACTCCAAGGTCTTCCCGCTCCATGGCATGGATGTATTCCATATACTGATCTGTGATCTCCACGATGGGGATATCATAGATATCTATTTTATTTTTTTCGATAAGGTGCAGTAAGAGATCCAGAGGACCTTCAAATACTTCCAGCTTTACCGGAATTCCCATAGCACAGTCTTTTCCTTTTCAAGTAAATATTTCGCTGCCATACAGTCAGCAGACAGTAACAATATTCTCAGGCATTCGGTTTCAGATCCACCATCAGCAATTCCCTGGGATTATGGATCCTTACAGGTATGGTGTGTTCCCCTGCTCCTGCGCTTACCAGCATATGCTGTTCCTTCCTGTGGAAATCTCCGCAGCAGAACTTCGGAAATGGATGAAGCTGTGGGGAAAGCAGCCCATTGTGCCTGCCAATTCTTACAATCCCTCCATGATAATGCCCGCTCAGAATCAGATCTGCCCCCCAGTCAAAATAGGTATCTCCATATTTGGGACTGTGAGCCAGAAGAATATTCAGGGAATCGGAAGATGGTTCTCCGATCAGTTCCCTGATTTCCTCTCTTTTAAGCTGTGGAGAAAATGGCTTTTTATAATAGATCAGAGGTACTTCCAGACCATAGACAGTAAGGCTGGTTTTTCCCACCTGCAGGCTGCAGGATTCATTATGCAGGATATGGATCCCGGCTGTCTTCAGCTCCTTTTCATATTCCTGATATCGGGCTGCCATACAGTTCTCCTGAGGATCTGTCCTGTACAGCTTATATTCATGGTTTCCCAGTGCATAATAAACCGGATACTGCTGAGCAAGGCTCCTCAGAAGAGATGATGCAGTCTTTAAAGAAGCAGCATCATTTCTCACGATCATATCACCGGCAATGAGAATCCCATCTGGTCTGTATCGGTGGATCGTCTCCAGAAGCTTTCTGTTATCAGGGCCAAATTCCATGCCATGAAGATCTGCGAGCACCGCAAATCTGATGCCTCTCGCATCCTTTATTTTGTTAGAATGGATTGTATAATGTACGGTTTTAAATCTTTTCATGCAAGTTTTCTTTTCCCTTTATGTTCACTTTATGTCTGACAACGCATTCTGCGGGATATTATTTTCCGAATCCGCAGTTCGGGAATGTACAGACATCACAGTTCAGGCAGAGTCCACCCTCTCCAAGTTGGTTAATCTCTGATAATGTGATCTCATCATCTGCCATCAGTCTCGGCAGAAGCAGATCAAAGATGGTATTCTTTGCATACATAACACATCCCGGAAGCCCAAGGATCGGTATCTGCCTGCCGTCTTTCTCATAATAGGAAACCAGCATCATAGCTCCCGGAAGTACGGGTGCACCGTAGGATACGATGCGGGTTCCTGTTGCTTTGATCGCACCCGGAGTTCTGTCATCCGGATCTACGCTCATTCCACCGCTGCAGACTACCATATCGGCTCCCTCTTCGATAAATTTCAGGATATCGGCTGTGATCTGTTCCATATCATCACCCGGTTTTGTCTGACCGATGACCTCTGATGGAAATTTTGCAAATTTATCTCTCAGTACAGGAGTGAAGGTGTCAGTGATCAGACCTTTCTGCACTTCGCTTCCTGTTGTTACGATACCCACCTTTTTCTTCTTATATGGCAGAATGGAAAAGATCGGCTCTGTGCCTGCCACCTCTGCTGCACGATCCATTTTCTCTTTCTCAATCACCAGAGGGATAATTCTGGTTCCTGCCAGTTTGTCGCCCTTCTTTACAGGAAAATCTCCATGGCGGGATGCGATCATCATCTCTCCAAGTGAGTTGACAGCCAGCAGAGCTTCTCTGCGTATCTTAAGCACTCCGTCAATGTCTGCGATCAGCTCGATTTTTCCCTCTTTTATATCAGAACCATGCATGGTGTCCGAATCTCCGGCACAGATTTTATAAAGGATCTCTGCGCCTTCATTCTCATGAAGGATTCCTTCTTTCTTCTCCCACACATATAAATGTTCTTTTCCTACAGAGAGTAACAGAGGAATATCCTCTTCTCTGACAATATGACCTTTCTTAAAAAGCACCCCTTTTTTTACATCTTTGATAATCTGTGTGATGTCATGGCATAAAATGTGCCCTACGGCATCTTCTGTACGGATTTCTTTCATTATATAGTACCTTCCTTTTGTTTTTTATTTCCCTCAATACCCATTTGGATTTTATTATACATCGGATTGCTGTCCTTTGTCAAAAAATTATAAAACTGTCCAAAATATTTTTATCTACAGTCTTGTCACAACTTTTTTCAGGCAGTCCAGATATGTGGCTTTCCCTGCATTTTCTCCATAAAGGATCCGCACTCTTCCCAGTTCCTTCCCATCGACGGAATAGATCATCTCCCCTGCCAGGGTGTTCTTTTTCACCGGGGCCTTTACTTCCCTGTGGATCCTCAGCTTTCTTTTTACATTCCCGATATTCTGTCCTGTAGTGTCCAGATAGTGAAACTGTTCTTCATAAACCAGGGAAACCGTCTTTTTCTTTCCATTTCTGACCGGAATCTCAGGCAGAGCTTCCATTTTCTTATCTATGTACAGGCTGCATTTTGAAAAGCCATAATTTAACATAGAAGCAGCATCTTTAAATCGCACTTTATAGTCCGGGGCTGCCATCACTACTGCGATCAGAGTAATGTCATTTCTTTTGGCGACTGCGCTGAGGCAGTATTTTGCAATGCTGGTGCTTCCTGTCTTCAGGCCGACACAGCCCTCATAGCTGCGGATCAGTTTGTTGGTATTGGTAAGTCCGAATTCTTTTGTCCCCTGCCTGGTCACATGGGTGATATTTTCCATCCATATGGAAGAATATTCCAGGATCTTCGGATATTTTGTGATCAGTTCCCGGCTCATGATGGCAATGTCCCTGGCTGTTGTATAATGACCGGGAGATTCTGTCAGACCACAGCAGTCTTCAAAATGAGTATTTTTCATCCCAAGTCCTTCTGCCCGTTCATTCATGTGGCGGACAAATTCCTGTTCACTGCCACAGATATGCTCTGCCATTGCTACGCTGGCATCGTTTCCTGATGCGATCACAATGCATTTGATCAGGGTTTCCACTGTCTGGATTTCCCCCTCCTCCAGAAACACCTGAGAACCGCCCATTGACTTTGCATGAGCACTGGTTGTGACTGTGTCGTCCATTTTCAGGCTGCCTTTATCCAGAGCATCAAAGATCAGGATCAGAGTCATGATCTTCGTGATACTGGCAGGGCTTCGTCTGGTATCCGCATCCTTCTGATAAACGACTGTTCCTGTCTGCGCTTCCATTAAAATTCCTGATGGTGCTTCAATAAGATCTGTGGATTCTGCCTGTTTGGTATTGCTTTCCTCGGGCAAAAAGATTCCGGCGGCATAAGCAGGGGTAATGATAGTGCAGACCATGATGATCACAGCGCATATTATGGAGATCCATTTTTTTCGCATATTCTCTCTCCGATCAATGTACCGGCAGGCTGCCGGCTCTAAGACTACTTTCTTTATTCATTATATAGCAATCCAATAAAATAATGCATCTTAATCCGATCCGATACCTGATCATGATCAGATAAAAAGCACTGAAAACCATAAAAATACGATTTTCAGTGCTCATTTTACATCAGCGGCGCAAACGCGCGGAAAATATTCTGCATGATACGCAGTCCTATATTTCTGTTCAGGCAGAATTCCGGTTCTATCTGCCTGCAATATTCCATAGTCTGGATAAAATCATCTTTGATATCCTGTATTACTCTGTTTCTGTAGATCCATACACCATCCTCAAAATGAAGATAAAGACTTCGATAGTCCAGGTTGATGGTTCCCACAACGCCAATCTCATCATCACTCACAAAGGATTTTGCGTGAAGGAAACCGGGCTGATATTCATAAATCTTTACACCGGCTTCCAGAAGCTGTCTGTAATAGGATTGGGTAAGGATAAATACCAGCTTCTTGTCAGGGATTCCCGGCGTCATAATACGCACGTCCACCCCGCTTTTGGCTGCCAGACAGAGGGCAGTCATCATCTCATTATCTATGATCAGATAGGGAGTACAGATATATACATATTTTTTTGCCTTGTTGATAATGTTCAGATATACATCTTCACCGACAACCTCCTCATCCAGAGGTGTATCACAGAACGGCTGGACAAATCCGTCACTCTCAAATTCTCCCTCATGATATCTGTGGGGAAAATAGGCTTCATAATCGATACTTTCTTCAGATCTGCCGATCACCGCCCACATATGGAGAAACATTACCGTCATATTCCAGACAGCTTCCCCTTTGAGCATAACTGCAGTGTCCTTCCAGTGTCCGAAACGCGCTTTCTGGTTGATATATTCATCTGCAAGATTGATGCCTCCCGTAAATCCAACCCATCCGTCAATGATACAGAGCTTCCTGTGATCCCGGTTATTCTGGATAATATTCAAAATGGGACGGAAAGGATTAAATACCTGACATTTGATTCCTTTTTTCTGAAGCTCTTCATAATATTTATGGGGAAGTGTTGTGAGACAGCCAAATCCATCATAGATCAGGCGTACATCCACGCCCTCCTCAGCTTTCTTTTCCAGAATATTCAGGATTGTCTGCCACATCACCCCATCATTGATAATGAAATATTCAATAAAAATGTATTTCTTCGCCTGTTTCAGTTCCCTCACAAGCACCGGAAACATATCGTCTCCTACCTGAAAATACTCTGCAGTTGTGTTCTCATGGACCGGAAATCTGGAAACATCCGAAATATATCTGGACTGATTTGAAGCCGAGGGATCCAGAGCCTCCAGCTTCTGCCTCGTCTGTGGCCGATCCCGCAGATACTCCCTGCTCTCCTCAATCCTCTGTTCAAAATGCTGCTGCATGATCGCAGCGATCCTGGAACGCCCAAATACAAAATATAATACCACTCCAAGGATTGGCAGGATCAGGATCAGCATTGTCCAGGCCAGTTTGTAGGAAGGGTTTATTTCCTTATTCAGGATCCATAATACCAGCACAATACCTATCAGCCTCAATCCGATATCAATATATCTGGAATAAGCGGCCAGACGCAGTACCATCATTAAGATCCATCCGAGCTGGACAAGCATTGCAACCGCAACATAAAAGATTCTGTTGAAAATCAGCTTTGCCAGTTTTTTAAACAGTAAAAGGATCCAGTTTTTCTTTTCTTTAAGTATTTTGTTATTTTCTGCCTTCAAGATTACTTCCTTCCCCTGATTATTGTCCAAATTATGATAAAAATCCCTGACAGAACTGCCAGGGATTTTTGCGCACAATTAATTATATTTACGTTTTCTTGCGGCTTCAGATTTCTTTTTACGACGAACACTTGGTTTCTCGTAATGCTCTCTTTTGCGGATTTCCTGCTGGATTCCTGCTTTTGCACAGCTTCTCTTGAATCTGCGAAGAGCGCTATCTAAAGTCTCGTTCTCTTTTACGATTACGTTTGACATAGACTCACACCTAACCTCCCTCCAGTTGTAGATTGTGCTAAAATACAACTGTCTGGGTATTTTTTCTTGCACAAGTGATATTATATATCATTGCCTGTGGATTCGTCAACATCTTTTTGGTTAAATTTTGCAGATTTTTTTAGTTACTATTCACACGCCACTATCCCGCGAGGTGTTTTGGCATATATATGCCAAAATCCCGAGACATACCGCGCGAATTTATGCGATTAGCATAAATTCTGTGCATCGCGAAGCGTGTTGCTGGTCACAAAGTGAGCAGTAACAATTTTTACTTTATCTGACCTTCAAGGATTCCTGCTGCTGCATCTACGGCTTCCTGAGCTTTGGCAGGGTTCTTTCCGCCGGCCTGAGCCATGTTCGGACGTCCGCCGCCGCCACCGCCTACGATAGCTGCCACTGCTTTGATCAGGTTACCTGCGTGAGCGCCTGCTTTCTGTGCTGCATCAGTAGCCATTGCAAGAAGGTTTACTTTCTCACCGTTTACTGCTGCCAGAAGGACAACACCTTCACCAAGTTTGCCTTTCAGCTGGTCGCCAAGGTCACGAAGTCCGTTCATATCCACTCCGTCTACTTTTGCAGCAAGAAGTTTCACACCTTTGACTTCTACTACTTTATCCATAACATCTCCCAGAGCTCCCTGAGCCAGTTTGCTCTTTAAGGATTCGTTCTCACTGGAGAGTGCCTTTACTTCTCCCTGAAGATGTCCGATCTTCTCTACGATCTCTGCAGGATTTGCTTTCAGGGCTTTTGCAGCTTCATGAAGCAGTTCTTCCTGTTTCTTATAGTATTCCAGAACACCATTTCCTGTCAGAGCTTCAATACGGCGCACACCTGCTGCGATACCGGATTCGGAAACAATTTTGAACAGCATGATGTTGCCTGTGTTTGCCACATGAGTACCACCGCAGAGTTCCTTGGAGAAGTCGCCCATGGATACCACACGTACCTTCTGATCATATTTCTCTCCGAACAGAGCCATTGCTCCGGATTTCTTAGCCTCTTCCACATCCATAACATCTGTACGGACTTCAAGACCAGCCTGGATTTCTTTATTAACAAGCGCTTCTACCTGTGCGATCTCATCAGCTGTCATAGCCTGGAAATGAGCAAAGTCGAAACGAAGTCTGTCCGGTGTTACCAGAGAACCCTTCTGTTCTACATGACTTCCAAGAACTGTCTTTAATGCTTTCTGAAGAAGATGTGTTGCACTGTGGTTCTTCTCAGTGTCTCTTCTTGCAGCTTCATCCACTTTCAGGGAAACAGTTTCGCCTGTGGAGATCATACCGGATTCCATATGACCTACATGTCCGAATTTACCGCCGCGAAGCTTGATGGTGTCTTCTACTACGAACTTACCGTTTGCAGTTTCGATCACACCTGTATCTCCGACCTGTCCACCCATAGTTGCGTAGAATGGAGTCTGCTCTGTAAAGACAGTTCCTTTCTGTCCTTCCATCAGGGAGTTTACGATCTCTGTCTCTGTTGTAAGGACTGTTACTTTGGAATCAAAGGTAAGATGATCGTATCCTACGAATTCTGTTGTAACATTTACATCAATATCATCATATACAGTTGCGTCAGCACCCATATAGTTTGTCACTTCACGTGCAGAACGTGCTTTGTTTCTCTGCTCTTCCATACATTTCTGGAAGCCAGCTTCATCGATATCATATCCTTTTTCCTCAAGGATCTCTTTTGTAAGATCCATCGGGAATCCGTAAGTATCATATAATTTGAATGCATTTTCGCCGGAAAGTGTTTTCTCTCCTGCTGCTTTCATCTCATCTTCCATCTCTCCAAGGATACGAAGACCCTGGTCAATGGTCTTGTTGAACTGGTTTTCTTCATTTGTGAGAACTTTAAAGATAAATTCTTTCTTCTCTTCCAGCTCCGGATATCCTGCTTTGGAACCATTGATCACTTCTTCACTTAATTTTGCAAGGAAGGTGCCTTCGATTCCAAGAAGACGTCCGTGACGTGCTGCACGACGAATCAGACGGCGGAGTACATAACCGCGGCCTTCGTTTGTAGGCATGATACCGTCGGAGATCATAAATGTTGCAGAACGGATATGGTCTGTGATCAGACGGATGGATACGTCATCATTATAATTCTTCTCGTATTCTTTTCCGGAGATCTTACATACCAGGTTACGCAGTGCGCAGATAGTATCTACATCGAAGATGGAATCTACGTCCTGCACAACAACTGCCAGACGTTCCAGACCCATACCTGTATCAATGTTCTTCTGTTTCAGTGTTGTATAATTTCCGTTACCATCGTTCTCAAACTGGGTAAATACGTTGTTCCATACTTCCATGTAACGGTCACAGTCACATCCTACTGTACAGCCAGGTTTTCCGCAACCATACTTCTCTCCACGGTCATAATAGATCTCTGAACATGGACCACAGGGGCCTGCGCCATGCTCCCAGAAGTTATCTTCTTTTCCAAAACGGAAAATTCTGTCAGCAGGGATTCCGATTTCTTTGTTCCAGATGTCAAATGCTTCATCATCTTCCAGATATACGGAAGGATACAGACGGTTTGCATCCAGTCCTACTACCTCTGTGAGGAATTCCCAGGACCAGTGGATGGCTTCTTTCTTAAAGTAGTCACCAAAGGAGAAGTTACCAAGCATCTCAAAGAATGTACCGTGGCGTGCGGTTTTACCTACATTCTCGATATCACCTGTACGGATACATTTCTGGCAGGTACTTACTCTTGTTCTCGGCGGGATTTCAGCACCTGTAAAATATGGTTTCAGCGGAGCCATACCTGCGTTGATCAGCAGAAGACTCTTATCTCCCTGTGGTACCAGGGAAAAGCTTTTCATTACCAGATGTCCTTTGCTCTCCATGAAGTCGAGGAACATCTGACGAAGTTCGTTTACTCCGTATTTCTTCATAATCTTTTCCTCCTGAAATCGGCGGCACCGGTTCAGCAGTATCCGCCGATATTTCTATAATGAATTTTTTATTTTGCCAGAACTTTATTGAATTTCTTTTTGCCTTTTTTCAGCACTACACCTTCACCTGTAAGTGCATCTTTGGCAACTGCGTATTTCACATCTGTGATCTTCTCACCGTCAATGGAAACACCGCCCTGTTCAATGGCACGACGTCCCTCGGAACGTGTTGGAACCATTCCTGCTTTTACAAGCATGGAGATCAGGTCGATTGTTCCTTCTTCTGAGAAGTCTTCGTCTGCAAGCTCAGTTGTCGGCATATGTGCTGTGTCAGCGCCGCCTGCAAAAAGTGCTCTTGCGCCTTCCTGCGCTTTCTTTGCTTCCTCTTCGCCATGAACCAGATTTGTCAGCTCGTATGCAAGGATTTCTTTTGCTTTATTCAACTGGCTTCCTTCCCATTTCGCCATCTCATCGATTTCTTCTAACGGAAGGAAGGTAAGGAGACGCATACATTTGATAACATCTGCATCATCCACGTTTCTCCAGTACTGATAGAAATCGAAAGGAGAAGTCTTCTCCGGGTCAAGCCATACAGCACCGGACTGTGTTTTACCCATCTTCTTACCTTCGGAGTTCAGAAGAAGTGTGATCGTCATGGCATAGGCATCTTTGCCAAGTTTACGACGGATCAGCTCTGTACCGCCAAGCATATTTGCCCACTGGTCATCACCGCCGAACTGCATGGTGCAGCCGTATTTCTGATACAGCATGTAGAAGTCGTAGCTCTGCATGATCATATAGTTGAACTCAAGGAATGTAAGTCCACGTTCCATACGCTGTTTGTAGCACTCGTGAGAGAGCATACGGTTTACAGAGAAATGTGGTCCAACATCACGAAGTACTTCTACATAATTTAAATTCATCAGCCAGTCTGCATTGTTTACCATTAATGCCTTGCCGTCTGAGAAATCGATAAAACGCTCCATCTGTTTCTTGAAGCAGTCGATGTTGTGCTGAATGGTCTCCACTGTCATCATCTGACGCATATCAGATCTTCCGGACGGGTCACCGATCATACCGGTTCCGCCGCCTAATAATGCGATTGGTTTATTTCCCGCCATCTGCAGACGTTTCATCAGGCAGAGCGCCATGAAATGTCCTACGTGAAGGCTGTCTGCGGTAGGGTCAAAGCCAATGTAAAATGTGGCTTTTCCATTATTTACCATTTCTTTGATCTCTTCTTCGTCTGTTACCTGGGCAATCAGACCACGGGCTTTCAGCTCGTCCCAAACTGTCATTGTTTGTTTCCTCCTCGTAATAAAATAAAACAACCCGGTTCCTGTCCATTTAGGACGAGAACCGGGTCCCGCGATACCACCTAAATTCGCAGAAAACTCGCATTCTCTGCCTCAATAAGTAACAAACCATGCCATTGTTATGATAAACAACGGTTCTCTCTGTTACTTAAGCATGTTAACGGATGCCACTCCGCTGCAGCCTACTTACCCTTACAATATCTCTGAAGTGTTCGGTGCAGAGCTCCGGGAGGTATTCACATAAGTTCCCCACGCGCCTCTCACCTGCCGGCAACTCTCTGTCTGTTTTCCCTATGTTACTCTTTCCCATCTGTGCTTTTTTATATCATATATCTGCAAGTATACAAATACAAAATTTATTTGTCAAGGAATTTATAGCAATCCTCTTCATATTTCACCAACTTAAAGCATTAATGTACTCACCCTGAAATCCAGTCCACAAAGAATACATGTCCTTTGTACTGTTCATATTCCAGCTTGCTGAAATTAAGGTTCTGTGCCTTAAATGCTGCCGGAGTCATAAAGAATTTGTAATTGAAATCCTTTGTCTTAAATCCCGGGAGTGTTCTCTTTGTGCCATGATTCACATAGTTACTGAACACTTCCATGGCTGCCTTTGCTGCCGCATAGGCATTGGTCCTGTCCTCAAACTGGCCTTTCAGTCTTTTAAGAAGTGCTCCGTCTGTGACAACCGCATACTGGGTAGGTTTTCCCTGATATACCACATAACGGATCTGTGACGGAAATTCTTTATACTGGTCAATGGTACAGTTTAATACGCAAAGCGCAACTGCCTCCATTCCCACGACTCCCTGATCTCCTGCTTCTGCATCACACACTGCTGCCAGAAGATCCAGATCTGACACCTTTCCGTCTGCAATTCCCGGATGTTCCAGGAACTCTTCTTCCATATAGTAGTATTTATTATTCTTCGCATCAAAGACCTTGACATATTTGCCCTCTACTGTGTAATCATTACCGGAAGTCTTTGTTGCAGCACCGTCAGAATCAAACCTGTATGTAGTTCCGTCAATGGAAGCGATGGTATTTGCCAGCATCACTCCTGATGTATCAAAATAATATTTCTTTCCATCAAGCTCAAGCCAGCCTGTCTTCGCCTTACCATCTGAAGGGTTGAAATAATATTTCTTACTTCCTACGGTTCCGAAACCTTTCTGATAACGGACACCGGTTGATTTTGAAAAATAGTAATAGTCTGAGTCAATTTTCTCCAGACCTGTATACATTATTCCATTTGACGGCTTAAAGTATCTGTAATTTCCGGCACTGCTCTTCACCCAGCCTGTACACATACGTCCATTGGCCTGACTGAAATAGCGTTTCTGTTCTTTTTTGTTCTCCACCCAGCCTTTGGCCATAACGCCGGAACCACTGTAAAAATAATATTTATATTCATCTGTATCTGTGAGCCAGCCTCTTGTCAGCAGGCCTGTTGTCTCATCAAAATGACGGGTATTTCCATTGGAATCAGTGATAAATCCTGTCACCATATATCCGGCTCCTCTGGTAAAGTATCGGATCGCCTGTCCGCTGGAGTCTTTTACCCAGCCTTTTACCTGAACTCCTGTTTTCTTATCAAAGTAATATTTCTTACCCTTAAGTTCCAGCCAGCCTTTCTGTTTGGAACCGTCTTTGTTTATGTAATAGGTTTTCCCCTTCTGAGTGACAAATCCTGTTTTTGTTGCCGCGGATACACTAAAACAGCCCATTACAAAAACGGTCATCACAAAAAGGAGCAGATACTTTAACAATAGTTTCCCATGTTTCTTCATTCTTATTCTCCGTTTCCTCTCTTTTTATACGTATTGTTTTACGTTTTAATTGGGTTATTGTTGCATTTCTTTCTCAATCATTACAGATTTGTTACGTGGTATATTATATCGGATTCATATATTATTGTCAACTTGTGAAAAGCAACAATTCGCATCGAACTTAAGGTTATTGGTTACTGTGAACATAATGAACAATGATGAAACTGTAACACTTTTTGCGGTTCCACATATGATAGGATTGTAAAGAAAAAAAACGGAGGATTTAATATGAGCGACTTAGCTGCTACAAATTGCGGATGTGAGGACAGAGGAGGATGCGGATGTGGCTGCGCTAATAACAGCGGATGCGGATGCGACAATGGCTGCGGATGTAATAACGGATGTGGATGTAACAGTGGATGGGGACTTTCAGGCGGAAATAATTCCTGCTGTAATATCCTCTGGATCATCATCCTTCTGTGCCTGTGCGGAAACAATAACTGCGGATGCAGCAATGGCTGCGGCGGATGTGGCAACGGTGACAACTGCTGGATTATTATCGTGCTGCTTCTGTTATGTGGAAACAATGGCTGTGGATGTGGCTGCTGACAATCATTTTCTGTTGGCAGGGGGATCTTTCCCTCTGCCTCTTTATATTTTACAGGATTATAATTTCGTCCTTATTATTCATGCTGCCTGATATTATCCTTATCTTTCATATTCCGGGAATTGATCCTGTCTGTTTTCTTTTCCGGGTGCACTGTCTGAGCACATTGTTTTTTCTTTTTCACACACTCCAGATCTATCTCATAAAAAGCATTTCCATCTATAATAAGCATTTCTTTCTTTTCTTCTGACTCTGGTCCCATATCTGATTCTCCATTTTTTGCAACTGCAAACGCATGATACCTGCAGCAATTCCATAAAATTTGAGGCAGCGTGCAGTAAAGCAGTCTCACAGTTACTTAAATTCTACTTTATTATATGTCAGAATCCTTCTCCCCGTCATATTCTGTTAATAAAAAACATAAAATGGAAGCAGATATTATGAATGAAGAGCAGATTTCCCAGACTTTACTGGATCAGATGGTCAGTTCTGACCGCGGACAGATGATAAAAGCCGCCATTCCTTATCTTCCGCCAAAAGGACAGCAGATTTTCTCAGTCTATGAAAAAGCGGTTGAATTTATCAATACGGTTTCTGTTTTCAGCAAAAGAAGTTCCGGCAGCGATCTGTGTGCCATGAGCATGCCGGCCCAGAATCCGGTGGATATCATCAATGATATCCGCAGCTTCTGTTATGGTCCCAGCAGGGATAAATTAAATCAGATGGTAAATATGATGGCTATGGTTCAGATGCTGCAGCTCATGAACCAGCCTGCAGATGGTGAGAAGGAGGATTCCCATGAATGATGACTGGCGCAACAACCCGAAGCTTGCAGGTATGGATCGTTCCAAGCTTGATATGCTTCAGAATCTGGCTTCCCAGGGAAGTTCAAAGGGTGCAAATGAGATGCTGCCTTTCCTGATGAGCGCAGCTGCTCAGGGAAAAAAAGGTGGTCTGAAATTTAATGCTGATGAGATTTCTGCGATCATTGAAGTGCTGAAGATGGGAAAATCTCCCGCAGAGGCACAAAAACTTGATAAAGTGGTGAACCTTATGAAAATGATGCGGTGACCAAGTCCCCACTCACTGCTTATTGCTTTTCGCAGACTCCGCAGAAAACTTACCTGATTCGGTTAATATGAATTGCTATGATAACAAAAAGAGTACATTTCATCAACTTTCCGAAATGTACTCTTATGTTCAGTAATGTAACTTGTCACCAATTATTATCTGTCATATTTGCGCAGCCTGTCGCAGATAAATGTCAGTGCCTGTTCAACTGCCTGGTCTCTGATACTTTTTCTGTCGCCCTCAAAGTGAAATTCCCTCACAGTTGTCTTTCCTGCACAGTAACATCCCATAAATACGGTTCCCACCGGTGTTTCCTCTGTTCCACCGCCCGGGCCTGCAAGTCCTGTCACAGAGAGACAGACATCGGTTTTGGCTGCTTTTGCTCCGCCTTTTGCCATCTGTCCGGCACATTTGGCTGAGACAGCACCTTCTTTCTTCAGTGTACTCTTCTTTACTCCAAGACATTTTCTTTTGGCGCGGTTTGTATATGTGACATAACCACACATAAATACCTCCGAAGCTCCCGGTACATTTACGATGTCCGCTGCTACCGCACCGCCTGTACAGGACTCGGCAAGAGACAATGTCATTTTCTTTTTTTTCAGGAGTCCTACAACTGTTTCTTCTAATGCTGTTTCCTCTAATGCTGATGCTTCCTTTTCTGAAGCCATATCTAAAGCCTTCTTTCTAATCCTGCATGGACAGAACACTCCTGTTCTGCCAGATATATGTGATCAGGGAAATAACGGTAAGTGCCAGAGAAAGCCAGATAAATATCTGTTCCAGAATATCAAACACTCCGCCCAGATCGATCAGCAGTAAAATGATCATGATCATCTGAGAAACCGTCTTGAATTTGCCCCAGTAGTTCGCAGCGATCACAACGCCGTTCTCGGCTGCGATCAGACGGAATCCGCTGATAATAAATTCTCTTCCTATAATAATGATAACAAACCATGCCGGAAGTTTCTCCAGTTCAATAAAGCAGATCATTGCAGAACATACAAGAAGCTTGTCTGCAAGAGGATCCATGAATTTTCCAAAGTTTGTCACCAGATTGTATTTTCTGGCAAGCTTTCCGTCAAACCAGTCGGTCACACTTGCAACAACAAAAATAGCAAGTGCTATATAGCGGTTTGCCTCACCGCCCAGATCTGTAAGCATAAACAGTACAAGAAACGGAACCAGAATCATTCTGGCTACTGTAAGTTTATTCGGTGTATTCATCTGCCAACTCTCCTATCAAATCATATTCCAGTGCACCGGTCACACGTACCTTTGCAAAATCTCCTGTCATCAGGAGTTCTCCTGTCTGCACAAAAATATAACCGTCGACCTTTGGTGCATCTCCGTAAGTTCTGCCAATGTATGCGCTCTCATCTGCAACTTTTCCCTCGATCATCACGAGAAGTTCCTGTCCGATACGGTCAGTTCCCTTATCATAGGAAATCTCCTGCTGAAGCTCCATGATCTCGTCACGTCTGGCCTCTTTGACTTCTTCCGCAACCTGATCAGGCATCGTTGCTGCAGGTGTATCTTCTTCCGGTGAGTAAGTAAATACTCCCAGACGGTCAAATTCCATCTCATCCACAAAGCCCATCAGCTCTTCGTGGTCTTCCTGTGTTTCCCCGGGGAATCCGGAGATCAGAGTGGTACGGAGCACGATGTCAGGAATCTCCCGGCGAAGCTTATTTACAATCTCCACCAGCTCTGCCTGTGTTGTCCTTCTTCCCATTCTCTTTAAGATACGGTCACTTGCATGCTGGATCGGAAGATCCAGATAATGGCAGATCTTCTTCTCCTCTTTCATGGTCTGGATCAGTTCATCGTAAATTTCCTCCGGATAGCAGTAAAGCACGCGGATCCAGCGGATTCCTTTGATCTTGCATAACTCTTTCAGGAGGATATGAAGAGATTTCTTTCCATATATGTCAGTTCCATATACGGTTGTCTCCTGTGCGACAAGGATCAGCTCCTTTACGCCTTCCTCTGCCATCTCCTTTGCCTGTGTTACCAGACGTTCCATCGGAACACTTCGGAATTTACCGCGAAGTTTCGGGATGATACAGTAGGTGCAGTGTTTATCACAGCCTTCTGCTATCTTGAGGTATCCGAAATGTCCGCCTGTTGTGAGAACACGTTTGCCAAGCTTTTCCGGAAGGTAATCAATATCTTTAAATTCCTGGAAATGTTTTCCTTCCATTGCTTCACGGATTGCCTTAAGGATGTCTCCGTAGGAAGTTGTGCCAAGTACTGCATCTACTTCCGGTACTTCCTCAATGATCTCATTCTTATAACGCTGTGCCATACATCCTGTGACAACCAGGACTTTACAGCTCCCGGTTTTCTTGTATTCTGCCATCTCAAGGATGGTGTTGACGCTCTCTTCCTTTGCGTCATTGATGAAGCAGCAGGTGTTCACCACAATGGCCTCTGCTTCAGTTTCATCATCTACGATCTCGAACCCGTTACCTGTAAGAAGTCCGAGCATTTCTTCGGAATCTACAAGGTTCTTGTCACAGCCTAATGATACGAATAATAATTTCATAAATTCTCCTATAAGAATGTGCCTGAAAATATACCTCTGTAATTCTCAGACACATCCTTTTGTTTATCTATTGTGTTACCATCAGTTCTTACTCTTCAGTTGTTTCTGCAGTTGTTCCTTCTGCTGTTTCAGCAGTCTCTGTGATTTCAGAAGCCTGTGCTGATTCTTCTGTCTGTGCCTCAGCTGTCTGTTCTGTTCCTTCTTCATCCTCTTCTTCCGGAGCAAGGATCTTTACTTTTCCTTTGTAGAGCTCGTCGATCGCAACTGAGAGAGGTTTCTTGCCTGCCGCACCCTCTACCATTGGTTTGGAACCTGCAATGATCTGGCGTGCACGTTTACTTGCAGCAAGTACAAGGGAATAACGGCTGTTAAGAGACATTGTTGTATCGTCGTCCTCACTGTTTGTATTGATTGCTTCGATTAATTCTGTATAAGACGGATGTATCATGTATTTTCTCCTTTCTTTTAAGCGGTCTGGGCCGCATGTTTATCATTTCTGAAATGCTTTTGTCTGTTTCTGGATATCCGCGATAAATTCTGCATTTCTGGATACTCTGGAATGTTCACTCACAATAATCTGATGAAGATGGTCTACGCATTCCTCTACAGTATCGTTGACAAGAATATAGTCATATTGTCCCATACCTTCTGCCTCTTCACCGGCTCTTGCAAGTCTGTCTGCGATCACCTGTGCGGTTTCTGTTCCTCTGCCTGTGAGACGGCGTTCCAGTTCCTCCACAGTCGGCGGAGTTACAAACACCAGAAGTGCTTCCGGTATTTTCTCTTTGATCTTCATTGCGCCCTGGATTTCGATCTCAAGGATTACATTTCTGCCTGCCTGAAGCTGCTCTTCGACATAAGAGCGTGGAGTACCGTAATAATTTTCCACATACCGGGCATATTCAAGCAATGCATCCTCTTCGATCAGTTTCTCAAATTCATCCCTTGTACGGAAGAAATATTCTCTGCCGTCCTCTTCACCGGGACGGGGTTTTCTGGTTGTTGCGGAGACAGATAATGCATAACCATCATATTTCTCCATGAGGCGTTTCATTACTGTGCCTTTTCCTGCACCGGAAAATCCGGAAACCACTACTAAAATTCCTTTATTCATGGGTCTCTCCCTTATCCTCGTTTTCATATATTTCTGCAAATCTCCGGGCAATGGTCTCAGGCTGAAGTGCGCTGAGCACCAAGTAATCGTCGCTTGTGACAATCACTGCTTTTGTCTTTCGCCCCTGAGTTGCATCAATCAGTGACCGGGTTCCCTTTATGCTCTGCACCATTCGTTTTACAGGTGCCGCATCCGGGCTTACCACTGCCACGATTTTCTGTGAATTGACTACATTTCCAAAACCGATATTAATAAGTCTTGCCACGTTTTCTTCCTCTATTCTACGTTCTGGATCTGTTCTCTGACTTTCTCGATCTCTGTTTTCAGATCAATGGCAATGTTGGAGATCTCCAGATCACTTGATTTGGATAAAATCGTGTTTGCTTCTCTGTTCATTTCCTGTGCCATGAAGTCCAGTTTGCGTCCGATGCCTTCTTTCTCTGTTGTGAGCATCTTTTTCATGTTCCTGATGTGGCTGTGAAGGCGGACGGTTTCCTCATCATTGCAGATTTTGTCTGAAAACAGGATGACTTCTGCTGCGATGCGGTTGTCGTCGATCTGTGTGTCTTCCAGCAGCTCGGAAACTTTTGCTTCCAGTTTGGTCCTGTAGGCATTGACTACTTCCGGAGAACGGGCTTCTACACGTAATACTTTTTCTTCAAGGCTGTCCAGTTTTCCGATAAGGTCCTTCTCAAGGTTTCTGCCTTCCTGTGTCCTTGTCTGGACAAATTTCTCACATGCCTCGCGAAGGGGCGGTTCCAGAGATTCCCAGAGTGCTTCCTCATCAACAGACTGTTCTTCCATGACAAGTACCTCCGGATAGCGTGACAGGGTGCTGACTTTGATATCGTAGTCAAGGTCAAAGTCCTGCTGCATCTGTTTAAGACAGGTGATGTATTCGGATGCGAGTTCTCTGTTGTATTTGAGAGCTCCGTTGTCCAGGGTGTAGTCTTCGTATGTGATGTATACATCAACTTTGCCTCTCTGGATGTAGGTTTTCATCAGGTTTCTGACTGCGCCTTCCAGGAAATTGAGTTTTCTGGGCATTTTGATGCTGAGGTCCAGGTATCTGTGGTTGACAGATTTTAGTTCGATTGTTATTTTTCTTTCTTTGGTCACGACTTCTGCCCGGCCGAAACCTGTCATGCTTTTTATCATAGTTTTTCTCTCTTTGTCTGTCTATTAGTGTCGGGGTATGTGTGCCTGTTCTGGTTTACATACAGATTTATTATAGTTCATTATAGAATGGGAGTCAAACATTTTTTCGTTGATGGCGGTAGGAAATGTGTGGTATACTTACAAGAGGGACGCCGCAGGTGGGACGCAGGTAGGACGCAGGAGAAAATAAATAGTTCCGAGCGCGGTTTCGGGGTTTAGTCAACTCTAAGGCTTCGGAAATCTGCTAAAGGCATGAAAAAAACAGCAAAACTCGCTTCGCTCAGACAGGTTGCTGTTTTTTTCATAACGCAGATTCCCGAAGCCTAAGAGTTACTACAACCCCTGCAAATGCGCCCGGAACTATTTATTTTCTCCTGCTGGCAGCTGGCTGTTGGAGGTATATGGTATATTCTTTAAATTGAACGGCTTTCAGAAAAGCTTATTATAGTTTGTTTGTCAGAAAGGGCTTTGCCTTTCTGACGTAAAACGTTAATTATTCTGACTAATTGATTTATTTTTTCTTTTCTTGATCGTACTGTCGTATTGATTGAGTTTTGATTATTTTTACTGATTATTTTTTAAAGGAGTGTTTTTATATGGCTTTTGATGGGATTACGATTGCGGCTATGGTGAAGGAGCTGCATTTGAATTTGGATGGAGGACGGTTTAATAAGATTGCTCAGCCGGAGGCGGATGAGCTTTTGATTACGGGGAAGGGGGCGAATGGGCAGTGCAGGCTGCTGCTTTCGGCCAGTGCTTCTCTTCCGCTGATTTATTTTACTTCCAGGAATAAGCCCAGTCCTATGACTGCGCCTAATTTCTGTATGCTGCTGCGTAAGCATATTGGAAGTGCGAGGGTTTCGGATATCAGGCAGCCTGGGATGGAGCGTGTGGTGATGTTTGAGCTGGAGCATCTGAATGAGCTGGGGGATCCCTGTAAGAAGGTTCTTATCATGGAGCTGATGGGCAAGCACAGTAATATTATTTTCTGTGATGATAAGGGGATGATCCTGGATAGTATCAAGCATGTTTCTTCTCATATGAGTTCTGTGCGTGAGGTGCTTCCGGGAAGGGAGTATTTTATTCCGAAGACGCAGGATAAGCTGGATCCGCTGACTGTGAGTGAGGAGGAGTTTTGTGATGTTGTGTGCAGGAAGCCCTGTAATATTTCCAGGGCTGTTTACTCTTCTCTTACGGGAATCAGTCCGGTTGTTGCGGAGGAGATCTGTTTCAGGGCTTCGATCGACGGGAGTGATGTAGCGCAGTCTCTGGATGAGGCGGCGAGGGTGCATTTGTATCATACGTTCCGCAGGCTGATGGATCAGGTTGTGGAGGGGGATTTTTCTCCGAATATTGTTTACCGGGGGGAAGAACCTGTGGAGTATGGTGTGTTTGCGTTCCAGCAGTATGGACCGGAGTATCATTCTGTGGAGTTTGAGAGTGTTTCACAGATGCTGGAGACTTATTATGCGACAAAGAATACGCTGACGCGTATCCATCAGAAGTCTTCGGATCTGAGGAGGATTGTGCAGACTGCGCTGGAGCGTAACCGTAAGAAGCTGAGTCTGCAGGAGAAGCAGATGAAGGATACTGCGAAGAAAGAGAAGTATAAGGTTTACGGGGAGCTGATCAATACTTACGGGTATGGGCTGGAGGATGGATGTAAGTCGTTTAAGGCTCTGAATTATTATACCAATGAGGAGATTACCATTCCTCTTGATCCTACTATGACTCCGGCGGAGAATTCCAAGAAGTATTTTGACAAATATGGAAAGCTGAAGCGTACGGAGGAGGCTCTGACTGAGCAGATTGCAGATACGAGAAGTGAGATTGAGCATCTGGAGTCTGTTTCCAATGCTCTGGATATTGCTCTGGCTGAGAGTGATCTGGCACAGATCAAGGAAGAGCTGATGGAGTATGGATATATTAAGAAGCATTATGACCGCAGGAAGGGACAGAAGGCACAGAGTAAGTCTAAGCCGTTCCATTATGTGACTGAGGATGGGTATGATATTTATGTGGGAAAAAATAATTTCCAGAATGATGAGCTTACCTTTAAGTTTGCCACAGGGAATGACTGGTGGTTTCATGCCAAGAAGATGGCCGGTTCGCATGTGGTCGTGAAGTCTAAGGACGGCGAACTGCCAGATCATATCTTTGAGATTGCGGGACAGCTTGCTGCTTATTATTCCAAAGGACGTACTGCCCCTAAGGTGGAGATTGATTATATCCAGAAGAAGCAGGTGAAAAAACCTGCAGGGGCGAAGCCCGGATTTGTGGTTTATTATACAAATTATTCGCTGATGGCTGAGCCGTCATTAAAAGGAGTCAGGGAAGTCTGATCATACTGTTGTATAGTTACAAATATTAAAAGAATTGCGGGAGCTGCTTTGCAGCGGAGTAAGTAATTCGTGGATGTCAGGTCAGGGGTGAAATACCTTTTGACCCTGACATTATATAACAATAATTAAGGAGAATTTCTTTTTATGAGTATTTTGAATGTTGAACATCTGACACATGGTTTCGGAGACAGGGCGATTTTTAATGATGTGTCTTTCCGCCTGTTAAAGGGCGAGCATATTGGACTGGTTGGTGCCAACGGGGAAGGTAAATCTACTTTCTTTAATATTGTAACCGGAAAGCTGATGCCGGATGAGGGTAAGATTGAATGGGCGAAGAATGTACGTGTCGGCTATCTGGACCAGCATTCTGTCCTTTCTCAGGGTATGTCCATCCGTGACGTGCTGAAGTCTGCGTTCTCTTATCTCTTTGAGATGGAGGAAAGGATGAATGAAATCTGTGACTCTCTTGGCACTGCTTCTCCTGAGGAGATGGATACTCTGATGGAGGAACTGGGAACTATTCAGGATACCCTTACCATGCATGATTTCTATGTGATCGATGCGAAGGTGGAGGAAGTTGCCAGAGCTCTGGGGCTTCTTGATATCGGACTGGAACGTGATGTTACAGATCTGAGTGGTGGTCAGAGAACCAAGGTTCTACTTGGCAAGCTGCTTCTGGAGAAGCCGGATATCTTGCTTCTGGACGAGCCTACCAACTATCTGGATGAGGAACATATCGAATGGCTGAAGCGTTATCTGCAGGATTATGAGAATGCATTTATCCTTATCTCCCACGATATTCCGTTTCTGAATTCTGTTATCAATCTGGTTTATCATATGGAGAATCAGGAACTGAACCGTTATGTCGGGGATTATGACCATTTCCAGGAAGTGTATGAGGTGAAGAAGGCTCAGCTTGAGGCTGCTTACAGACGCCAGCAGCAGGAAATCAGTGAACTGAAGGATTTCGTCGCAAGAAATAAGGCCAGGGTTTCTACAAGAAATATGGCAATGTCCAGACAGAAGAAGCTGGATAAGATGGATGTGATCGAGCTTGCTGCCGAGAAGCCGAAGCCTGAGTTTCATTTTAAATACGGACGCACTCCGGGGAAATATATTTTCGAAACGAAGGATCTGGTTATTGGTTATAATGAACCTCTTTCCAGACCTGTTACTCTCTCTATGGAAAGAGGAAATAAGATTGCGCTGGTTGGTGCAAACGGTATCGGTAAGACAACTTTACTGAAGAGTATTCTGGGGTTGATCCCGTCTCTGAAGGGTTCCTGCGAACTTGGGGAGAATCTTCAGATTGGATATTTTGAGCAGGAAGTAAAGGGTGATAACAAGACTACCTGTATTGATGAGATCTGGGCGGAGTTTCCGTCTTATACTCAGTATGAGGTGCGGTCTGCTCTCGCCAAATGCGGTCTGACTACCAAGCATATTGAAAGTCAGGTACGTGTACTGAGTGGCGGGGAGCAGGCGAAGGTGCGTCTGTGTAAGCTGGTGAATAAAGAAACGAACATTCTACTTCTGGACGAGCCTACCAATCATCTGGATGTGGATGCAAAAGAAGCTTTGAAGCAGGCATTGATCGAATATAAGGGAAGCATTCTCCTGATCTGCCATGAACCGGAGTTTTACCGCGATGTGGTTTCTCAGGTATGGGACTGCAGTAAATGGACTACAAAAGTATTATAATAATTGGTACATGAAGGGTTATTACAAATGAGTAAAGCAAAAACTGTGGATCTGACTTCCGGTCCGATCCTGAAAACTCTGGCAGAGCTGGCTCTGCCTATCATGATTTCTTCCATGCTGGGAACAGCATACAGTATTATGGATATGGCATGGATCGGACTGCTTGGTGCAAAGGCGGTTGCAGGCGTGGGAGTAGGCGGAATGTATGTCTGGCTCTCCCAGGGGCTTGCATCCCTGTCAAGAATGGGCGGACAGGTAAATACAGCTCAGGCATGCGGGCGCAAAGATTATGACCAGGCACGTTCCTATGCTGCCGGTTCTCTGCAGCTCACTGCACTGTCCGGCATTTTGTTTGCTGCTGTCTGTGTTATTTTCATACAGCCTCTGCTGGGATTTTTTAATCTGACCGACGCAGAAACTTATACTGCTGCCAGATCTTATACATTGATCACTTGTGGACTGATCCTTTTTTCTTATCTGAATCTGACGTTGACCGGACTCTCTACTGCACAGGGAGATTCCCGCACTCCCCTGCTTGCAAACTTTATCGGGCTTGCCGGAAATATGATCCTGGATCCGCTGCTGATCCTTGGCATCGGACCTTTCCCGAGGCTGGAGGTTGCCGGAGCCGCTATTGCGACAGTAAGTTCACAGATTCTGGTTTTTGTAGTGATGGTTCTGCGTATCCGGCATTCCAGACTGGAGCCAAATGTTTTACAGCATCTGAATCTGCTGTCTGTTTTTCCAAAAGAATATTATAAGCACATTTTCAGGATCGGGTTTCCCACAGCTATACAGGGAAGCATTTACTGTTTCATCTCCATGGTTCTGACCCGTATGGTTTCCGGTTATGGTGCCGCCGCTATTGCAACGCAGCGTGTTGGCGGACAGATTGAATCCGTATCCTGGAATACTGCTGATGGTTTTGCTTCAGCACTGAATGCTTTTATTGCCCAAAACTACGGTGCACGAAAAAAAGACCGTATCCGTAAAGGTTACAGTCTGTCATTTCGCGTTCTCACAATTTGGGGCCTGTTTGTCACTGCAGCTTTTGTCTTTCTTCCGGAACCAATTGCCAGGTTATTTTTCCACGAAAAAGAAGCACTGGATACTGCTGTCAATTATCTGGTCATTATCGGATTCAGTGAAGTCTTTATGTCCATTGAGCTGATGACAGTGGGCGCATTATCAGGACTTGGACGCACCAGATTATCCAGTACGATCAGTGTGATCCTGACAGGCTCACGAATCCCGCTGGCATTGATCCTGACACATGCGGGAATGGGATTAAATGGTGTATGGTGGGCGCTTACAATCTCTTCTATCGTGAAGGGAATCGTGTTTACACTGACATTCCGGCATATCAGCAGGCGGTTGCCTGAAAAGGTCTAAAGGTTTCTTAATACAGCTGGCAAACTCAAAAGAGGACTGTTCAGAAAATTTCTGTCAGTCCTCTTTTTACTGTTTCTATTATTTCGCAACAAAGTTTACGATCTTGTTCGGTACATAAATCTCTTTGATAAGGTTCTTACCTTCCAGGAAGGAAGCAATTCTCTCGTCTGCTTTGGCGATCTCGAATGCTTTTTCTTTTTCGCATCCGTTAGGAATTACGATTGTTCCTCTTACTTTACCGTTCACCTGTACACCGATCTCAACGGTCTTGGCAATTGTTTTGCCTTCATCGTATTTCGGCCATTCGGAAACTGCCAGTAAGCCTTCACCTCCGATGAATTCCCAGATTTCTTCGCAGATATGCGGTGCGAACGGGCTAAGCAGTTTGATAAAGATGGTAAGGTCATCTTTGCTTAAGTGTCCTTCTGCTGTGATCTCATTAATGAGTGTCATCAGGCTGGCGATCGCTGTATTGAATTTCAGGTTCTCGATATCAGAAGAAACTTTCTTGATGGTACGGTGGAGTTTCATCTCCAGTTCATCAGATACAGATTCTTCAGAAAGGATATCTGTCAGACCTGCAACACGGTCCAGGAACTTCTTACAGCCCTTTACAGAGTTCTCGCTCCATGGTGTAGCTGCGCCATAGTCACCCATAAACAGCACATAGGTACGAAGAGTATCTGCACCATATTCTTCTACAATATCCAGCGGGTCAACTACATTACCCTTGGATTTACTCATTTTATCTCCATCCGGTCCGAGGATCAATCCCTGGATGGAACGTTTTGCGTATGGTTCCGGTGTATTTACTACGCCAAGATCATACAGGAAATGATGCCAGAATCTGGAGTAGATCATATGTCTGGTAACATGCTCCATACCACCATTGTACCAGTCAACAGGCATCCAGTATTTCAGTTTGTCCATATCAGCCAGTGCATTTGCATTGTGCGGATCTGTGTATCTTAAGAAATACCAGGAAGATCCTGCCCACTGAGGCATGGTATCTGTCTCACGTTTCGCTGCAGCACCGCATTTCGGGCATGTGCAGTTTACGAAAGAATCAATCTTTGCAAGTGGGGACTGTCCGTCTTCACCCGGCTCGAAGTCCTTTACATCCGGCAGGCGCAGCGGAAGTTCGTTCTCCGGAACTGCCACAACACCGCAGTTCGGGCAGTGGATAAGCGGGATTGGCTCACCCCAGTATCTCTGGCGGTTGAATGCCCAGTCTTTCATCTTATACTGAACACCGGCTTTACCGATTCCTTTTTTCTCCAGTTCTTCCAACATACGCTCAATAGAATCTTTCTTCTTTGCATATCCGTTCAGGAAATCGGAGTTTACCATTTCGCCGTCGCCTGTATAGGCTTCTTTGGAAATATCTCCGCCTTTGATAACTTCGATAATGTCGATGCCGAATTTCTTTGCGAAATCATAGTCACGCTGGTCGTGAGCAGGTACTGCCATGATAGCACCTGTACCATATCCCATCATTACATAGTCAGCAATGTAGATCGGGATTTTCTTACCGTTAACCGGGTTGATTCCCTCAAGTCCCTGGATTCTCACACCTGTTTTATCTTTTACAAGCTGAGTTCTCTCAAACTCTGTTTTCTTTGCACACTCATTACGATATGCAGTGATCTCATCCATGTTTGTGATTTTATCTGCATATTTGTCAATGATCGGATGTTCCGGTGCGATTACCATGAATGTTACACCAAACAGAGTATCCGGTCTGGTTGTATAGATTTCAAGTTTCTCATCGATTCCGTCAACATCGAAGTTAACGAAAGCACCTTTTGATTTGCCGATCCAGTGGATCTGCTGCTGTTTTACATTATCCGGATAATCTACATCTTTCAGACCTTCCAGAAGCTTATCTGCATACTGGGTAATCCTTAAATACCATACATCCTTGGATTTCTGAACAACATCGCTGTGGCAGATATCACATTTACCGCCCTGGCTGTCTTCATTGGAAAGGACTACTTTACAGTGCGGGCAGTAATTAACCAGTGTTCTGTCTCTGAATACAAGACCTTTTTCGAACATTTTCAGGAAAATCCACTGTGTCCATTTGTAGTAGTCTTCATCTGTTGTATCGATCACACGATTCCAGTCAAAGGAAAATCCAACTTTCTTTAACTGGTTTGAGAATCTCTTGATGTTCTCATCTGTGATGATACGTGGATGTGTTCCGGTCTTTACTGCGTAGTTCTCTGTCGGGAGACCAAATGCATCAAATCCGATCGGGAAAAGTACATTATAGCCTTCCATACGACGTTTTCTGGAAATAACCTCCAGACTGGAATATGCTTTGATATGTCCTACGTGCATACCGGCACCGCTTGGATATGGGAACTCTACCAGACCATAGAATTTAGGTTTGTCACTGTTATCTTTGGCTTCGAAGACTTTGGCTTCTTCCCATTTTGCCTGCCACTTAGGCTCGATCTTTTTAAACAAGTATTTCATCTCTATACTTCCTCCAACATTTTGCTGTATGTGAACTACCCGGCAACAGAGTTACCAGGGCATCTGACTTAAGGCGAGATACCGTCTTTTTCAGGGTGCGTCCATGACACCACTACTGTTTGCTCCACTGAGCTACACAGCTGCTTTTATTATTTCCGGCGGTTTCAGTCCGATTATGGACATCTTATCCTAAAAATTTATTTTAATTCAACAAAGGCTGTTTGTCAATGTAACGTTTCGCTGTATCGAGTGTTTTTGCTTTAAAAATGGGTTACTGTTCACTCCGTTCACAGTAACGTAGCCAAAATTCATTCCAGATTGCCTGTGGCAATGGAATTTTGGCTTGTATGTCTCGGGATTTTGGCATATTCATGCCAAAACACCTCGCGGGATAGTGGTGTGTGAACAGTAACAAAAATGGCATTTATTTCGCATTTTCGAGTAATACACCACTAGAGTGTGTCAATAAAACGTAAAAAACAGGACATTCCGCATCTCTGCAAAATGTCCTGCCATTTTTATTTCTTAACTATATTTTAATTACTGCGCTAACACAAATTACTGCTCTGTCAGTAATTACCCTTTTTTATTCTTCCGCTTTATCTACCTTACTTGCTCTGGCTTCAATTTCTTTTGCCTGAATATCTCCAGGAGCCTGCTCGTAGCGTGCAAATTCATAGGAGAATTCTCCGCTTCCACCTGTCATAGAACGAAGATCTGTGGAATATCCATAGATCTCAAGCTGAGGTACATCTGCCTCAATGATCGTATTTCCCTGATGGTCAGGAGTCATACCCAGAACACGGCCACGACGTTTGTTCAGGTCGCCCATAACATCACCGGTAAATTTATCCGGAACAGTTACTTTCATAGATACGATTGGCTCTAAGAGTACAGGTGATGCATCCATAAAGCCTTTCTTAAATGCAAGAATCGTTGCCATCTTGAATGCCATTTCTGAGGAGTCTACTGGATGATAAGATCCATCATATAAGGTAGCTTTCACACCAACTACAGGATATGCAGCCAGAGGTCCTTTTAATACGCATTCCTGAAGACCTTTCTCAACTGCCGGGAAGTAGTTCTTCGGAACTGCACCACCAACTACAACCTGTTCAAATTCATAAGGTGTCTCCAGATCGCCTGATGGCTCGAAACGCATCTTAACATGTCCATACTGTCCATGTCCACCGGACTGTTTCTTATGTTTGCCTTCTACATCTGCATTCTTACGGATTGTCTCACGGAACGGAACCTTCGGTTTGCTCAGCTCAACATCTACTTTGTAGCGTTCTTTTAATTTATTCATAACGATATCGAGATGCTGATCACCGATACCATAGATAAGGCTCTGACGGTTTGCACTGTCATTTACTACACGAAGTGTCTTGTCTTCACTCATCATCTTCGCAAGTGCCTGGGAAATCTTATCCTCATCACCCTTCTTCACTGCTTTAAATCTCTTGCAGGTATATGGTGTGGAAAGGAGTGCCTTCGGATAAAGAATCGGATTTGCTTTTGTCGCAAGGCTGTCACCAGTCTGTACGCTGTTTAATTTGGCAATTGCACCAATATCACCGGCATGAAGTTCCGGAACCTCGATCGGTTTGGATCCTTCAAGTACATATAATTTATTCAGACGTTCTTCTTCGCCTTTCTCTACGTTTAATAAAGTGTCATCGGATTTGATAACACCGGAGCATACTTTAATAAGAGAATATTTGCCAAGGAACGGGTCTGCAATTGTTTTCCACACATATGCGGATTTCACTTTCGTGAAATCGTAGTTTGCTTCGAAGATCTCATTTGTCTTCTGAGCGATTCCGTTGCAGGAGCGTTTGTCCGGACTTGGGAAATATCCGCAGATATCATCCAGTAAGTTGGATACACCGCGAAGATTGATCGGTGAGCCCATGCATACAGGTACGATAGATGCTTCCTGTACGTTCATTGCAAGTGCTGCGGAAACCTCTGTTACCGAGAATGTATCACCTTCAAAATAACGGTCCATGAATTCCTCGCTGGTCTCTGCAACAGATTCCATAAGGATATCGTGATATTTCTCCAGATATTCATCCAGGTATTCAGGAATCGGGCATTCCTCTTTCTTACCTTTATCTATGTACTTACGTCCTGCCTGTTTTACAACATTTACATATCCTACAAATTTGCCGTCTTCACGAATCGGGAAGTGAAGCGGTGCGATCTTCTTGCCGTAGAGTTCAGTGAGCTGTTCTACTACTTTACGGTAGCTGACATCATCTACGTCCATATCTGTGACAAAGATCATTCTCGGAAGTTTATATTTCTCACATAAGTTCCATGCCTTCTGTGTTCCAACCTGAACGCCTGCTTTACCGGAAACTACAATGATCGCTGCATCTGCTGCGCTTACTGCTTCTTCTACTTCGCCTACGAAATCGAAATATCCGGGAGTATCCAGCACATTGATCTTTACCTTATCCCACGGTACCGGGATCAATGTGGTAGAAATGGAAAAATGTCTCTTAATCTCTTCTTTGTCATAATCGCTGACAGTATTTCCGTCTTCTACTCTTCCGAGACGGTTAGTCATTCCTGCTAAGTAAGCCATTGCTTCTGCCAGTGTAGTTTTGCCAGCGCCCCCATGACCTAAAAGGACTACATTTCTAATTCGGTCAGTTCTAAATACATCCATGTTGCGTACCTCCCTGTTTGTCTGTTATGTTATTGCCGCCTGTAACGTCCGCAGCAACGATATGGCTATATATTACTAAATTTTTTTATATTTTTCAAGTATTTTATGAAATTTTAACATCTTTTTTTGTGAACTTCTTGTAAATTGATGAGCATTTTATATATTTTCAGTAATTTTTACGGATCTCGACTGTGAATTTTATCTCAAGTGCGCAGCTGGCTGACTGATTTTGATTGTACGAATATTTATAGTGCATTGTTTTTTTCAGTTGACTATAGCAGTCCTCGTAACCGGAGCGTGTTTGAGACAGTTCAACAGAGTGTGAAAGACCGTGGAGATATCTTCATATGATACGGCGTTCGCTTTGTCGCTTTAAATTATTTATGTATAAAAGTGCCGTATGAATTGACTTTTCAAATCATATCCTTTAAAATAGTAAATTATGAAATCATGTAACTGTTCCGTATTTTCACAGTTACGAATAATGTTACCTGAAAGGATGCAAAAACCACTATGAAAACTATCGGTTTTATCGGTCTCGGACTGATTGGCGGATCAATTGCCAAGGCCATCCGAAAATACCATGAAGACTACCGACTTCTTGCTTATGATCAGGATCGGGAAACACTTGCTGCAGCAGTAAGCAGCAATATGATCGATGCTGTATGCGAAGAACATGATGAACGTTTCAGGAGCTGCGATTATATTTTCCTGTGTGCTCCTGTAGAATTTAATGTAAAATATCTTGAATATTTCAAAGACAATATCGGTCCTGACACGATCCTCACAGATGTTGGAAGTGTCAAGGGCATTATCCATAAAGAAGTAGAACGTCTTGGAATGGAATCCCGTTTTATCGGAGGTCATCCAATGGCCGGTTCTGAGAAGACCGGATTCGAAGCTTCCAGTGACCGTCTGATTGAGAATGCTTACTATATTATTACTCCGGGCGGTGAAGTTGCACTGGAACGCCTGACAGATTTCACAGAGATGATCTCTTCCCTTGGTGCGATCCCGATGGTCCTTACAAGTGAAGAACACGATTTCATCACTGCCGGAGTCAGCCATCTGCCTCATATTATCGCTTCTGCACTGGTAAATCTTGTCAATATGCTGGACAGCGATCAGGAATATATGAAAACGATTGCAGCCGGAGGTTTCCGTGATATCACACGTATTGCTTCTTCTTCTCCAATTATGTGGGAGCAGATCTGTGTGGAAAATAATCAGAATATCTCCAATGTTCTGGATGACTACATCCGCCTGCTGGTTCAGATCAAATGTTTTGTGGATAACAAGGACTCCAGGAGTCTGTATCAGATGTTTGCAAGTTCCAGGGATTACCGTGATTCTATTGATGTGGTAGACAATGGTCTGCTGAAAAAGGCTTATGTCCTGTATCTTGATATTGCGGATGAGGCCGGCGGTATTGCTACGATTGCCACTATCCTTGCGATGGAGAAGATCAGCATTAAAAATATCGGTATCATTCACAACCGTGAATTCGAGGAAGGTGTCCTCAAAATTGAATTCTACGACGGAATCTCTATGGAAAAGGGTGCCGCACTCCTTAAGAAAAGAAATTATATTGTCTACGAGCGTTAGAGCGTGTCTAAACAGATCACACTTTGACATTCATTTCAAAAATATTTTGTCAAAAGCAGATTGCTATAAATAGCTGCAGGGAAATACAGAAATATTATAAAAACAGGCAGGAATCAAACATGGAAATAAAAAAACAGACAAACCTCAGAGGAGAACTCACTGTACCCGGAGATAAATCCATTTCCCATCGTGCAGTCATGTTCGGTTCTCTTGCACAGGGTACTACAAAGATCACACATTTTCTTGAGGGAGCTGACTGTCTCTCTACTATCTCCTGTTTCCGGAAAATGGGAATCGATATTGAAAGAAATGCTTCCGAAATCCTCGTTCATGGAAAGGGACTTCACGGACTCAGTGCTCCGTCTGAAACTCTGGATGTGGGAAACAGCGGGACTACCACAAGACTGATCTCCGGAATTCTGGCAGGACAGTCTTTTACCAGCGAATTAAACGGCGACGCTTCCATTCAGTCCCGTCCAATGAAAAGGATTATGACTCCTCTTCTGTCTATGGGCGCTGATATCGTAAGTCTTAGAGGCAATGGATGCGCACCTTTGCGTATTACAGGAAAGCCTTTACATGCCGCTCATTATCAGTCACCGGTTGCTTCCGCACAGGTAAAATCCTGCGTGCTTCTGGCTGGTATGTATGCAGATGGGATCACCAGCGTTACTGAGCCGGTACTTTCCAGAAATCATACGGAGATCATGCTGAATTATTTCGGCGCAAATGTGACTTCCCAGGGAACAACTGCTTCTATTGAATCGGAGCCTGTACTGAACGGACGCGAGATTAAAGTTCCCGGAGATATTTCTTCTGCTGCTTACTTTATCGCAGCAGGGCTTCTTACTCCCGGAAGTGAGATTCTTCTTAAAAATGTAGGCATTAATCCAACCAGAGACGGAATGCTTCGTGTATGCAAGGCTATGGGGGCTGATATTACTCTGCTGAATGCAAGTACAGAGGGTGAGCCTACCGCTGACCTGCTGATCCGCACAAGCAGTCTTCACGGAACCACTGTTGAAGGTGAGATCATCCCCACACTGATCGATGAAATCCCGATGATCGCTGTAATGGCAGCTTTTGCAGAGGGGACTACTGTTATCAGGGACGCACATGAGCTGAAGGTAAAAGAATCCGACCGTATCGCAGTGGTAACAGAAGGGCTGAAACGCATGGGAGCTGATATTCAGCCGACTGATGACGGAATGATCATCCATGGAGGAAAGCCACTTCATGGTGCCGAGATCAATTCTTATCTTGATCACCGTATTGCCATGTCCTTTGCTGTTGCAGGTACAATTTGTGACGGTACACTTACTATCAAAGATGGGGACTGCGTTAAAATTTCCTATCCGGAATTCTATGAAGATCTGTACTCTCTCGGAAAATAGCAACTGTCATTTATAATTATGCTGCTGTCAACATATCATTTTTTTATGTTTGTTGACAGCAGCATAATTTTTACTGTTCACCGGTAATATCCCGCAAAATGTTTTTTATCCTGCATATCTTTTGTCTTTCTGTACATACTTTTCATAATAAAACATAATTTGCAATTCCTATTTACAGTATCTTCATACTCTCTCAGATTGTATTTTTATAGATACTTGAGAAATTTTATCCAAAATAGTCTTTTCTTTTTCCGATAAATCGGTTATAATGTGAATCGTCAGAAGATTGTTATTATTTTAACATTATTCGATTTGTTTTACTATAGCAGGATTTCACACTCTGATGGTCTGGATTAAGATGCATTATTTATGAGGATTGCTATAAACACTGATATTATAATTTTCACGGTGAGTATACCATACAGGTATACAGCCAGAGAGGAGCTAACATTTATGAAAATCTTATTTTACGGCACAAAAAACTACGACGAAGAATTTTTCGAGAAGCTTCTTCCTTCCTATCCGGGAATTACAATTAAATTTACTGAAGCAAATATTCACGAAGAAACTGCTTCCCTTGCAAAAGGATATGAGGCAATCTGCGCTTTTGTAAACGCTGATCTGAGCACTCCTGTTATCGAAGAACTGAATGCTCAGGGTGTAAAACTGATCCTTATGCGTTGCGCAGGATATAACAATGTAGATCTGGAAACTGCTCACAAATTCGGAATGAAGGTTCTGCGTGTTCCGGGATATTCTCCGGAAGCTGTGGCTGAGCATGCAATGGCACTTGCGCTGACCGCAAACCGCCACACACATAAAGCATACATCAAATGCCGCGAAAACAACTTCTCTTTAAGTGGTCTGATGGGACTTAATTTCTATCAGAAAACTGCCGGAATCATTGGTACCGGAAAAATTGGCCAGGCAATGGCAAAAATCTGCAAAGGTTTTGGTATGAGAGTTATCGCTTACGATCTTTTCCCGAATAAGAACCTGGATTATCTGGAATATGTATCTCTGGATGAGCTTCTGGCAACCAGTGATCTCATCAGTCTTCACTGCCCGCTTACAGAAGAAACCAAACACATCATCAATGAAGAAACTATCGCCAAAATGAAAGATGGTGTAATTCTTGTAAACACTTCCCGCGGCGGCCTGATCAAGACAGAGGACCTGATCTCCGGAATCCGTGATCATAAGTTCTTTGCAGTAGGACTGGATGTTTATGAAGAAGAAACTGATTTCGTATTCGAGGATATGTCCGAGCGTATTCTGCAGAGCTCCATTACCCAGCGCCTGCTCTCCTTCCCGAATGTAGTGATGACTTCTCATCAGGGATTCTTTACAAAAGAAGCACTGACTAACATTGCCGAGACTACTCTCGAAAATGCGAAAGCATTTATGGATGGGAACGAACTGAAGAACGAGGTTCTTTCCTGATAATTACAGAAATATGATCAGGGGGCTGTCGCAATAATAATTCCAGCGACAGCCCCCTTGTGATTATTTTTCAGTTTTCGTTTTAGTTTCTGATTTCGTTGTATCTGCAGAATCTGATGTTTCAGTTTTATCCGCAGATTTTTTTGCAGAAGAATCTGAAGTTTCTGCTTTATCTGTATTTTCCGTTTTATCTGTAGTTTCTGTTGCATCTGTAGTATCTGTAATGTCAGCGGTTTCTTCCTCAGGCTCATCAATCTGTTTCATATCCTCGTCAAAAGTATCTGCATCCATTTCATTCAGCTCTTCTTCTGTCAGCGGTTCAAGATCCTCCTGATAAATTTCCTTATTTGTAATATCATCTTCTGACTTCTTCCCACATCCGGCAAGACCGATGGATGCCAGAAGCATTCCTGTAATCATAAAGTATTTTATTTTTTTCATTTTAATCATCCTTTCGTCTGTTCCACATAACACAAATGGTGTTTCATTTTCAGATAATATTTATTCTGCTGTTCTCAATCTGCCTGCCAGATCTTTTATTTCCTGTATGATATCTTCTCTGTCTCTGACCGGCACTTTATCTGTACGGTTCACATATACAGTCCCCAGACTGTCACAGCTCATCTGACGAAGCAGCATCTCTGCCGTACTTTCCGCTTTTTCTCTGGGTCCGATACTTCCTGCTGTCAGCAGAACTGCTCCTGTTTTCTTCTTAGGAACAGGTTCTTCTTTACGGATATATCTTGCACTGAAATAGGTCTGCAGTCTGCTCATCACAGCAAGAAGCATTCCCGTAACCTCCTCAAAATATACAGGAGATGCCATAATAATATGGTCACAATCTTCAATGTACGAAAGAACCTCCTGCCATTCATCTTTGACTGCGCATCCTGCATGGTCAAAACACCATCTGCAGTCTATACACGGTCGGATATCTGCCCTGTAGGCATTAACCACCTTAAAATCCCCTCCAAGATTTTCCTGCAGAGTCCGGATCATATATGCAGTTTCACCGTTCTTTCGCGGTGAACCGTTGAATATCAATGTTTTCATCTTTATTTTTCCTCATATTCTTTCCTGAGAAGTGCTATCTCACGTACCCATCTCTCATTATCTTTGAGTGCTTTCAGAGCATGTTTCATACGCTTTAGAGCGTGTCTGAAAAAGGCTTTCTGCAAGATGTGCGTCACAATTTGTGGGATATTTTGCCCGAATGAGGGCGCCGTAGCGGGCTACGGCAACTGAATTCGGGTGAAATATCCCGCAAAGTGGGGCGTGCAGATTGCGGGAATGATTTTTCAGACACGCTCTAGGATAACACATCTCTTTTTTCTGTCTGTAATATTTATGTAACCTTTTGTCATGGTATTATAACAAAAATACGGTTTTATGAAAAGACTTATTTCTTGACGATTCTGTGAATTCTCTATATACTTTGAATATATCCTATAGCAATTACGATTTATTTTTTGTTAATTCTGATCATCTGTTCAGATATTTTAACTGCCCGGTCTCTTTAATATTTTTTTAAATACTATATCTCTAATCTATTATAAACGAAAGCGAGAACTATACATATGAGCCTACAATCCAACAAGCGAAGCCAGACGAAATCTTCTTCTGCACGCAGGAAAGACATCTACAAAAAATCAAAATACTATCAGGAAAAAAGGCAAAAATTGCTGATTGCAACAGGTATCGGTATCTTTGTTCTGGTTTTTATACTTATTCTGGCAGGTATCCGCGGATGCAGCAACTATATGAGTTCCAGACAGGCAGCAGCCAAAAAAACTGTTTCCATGAACGCTTCTAAGGACAACTGCCAGAAAGCATCCTCAGATTCTCAGAACACGGATTCCTCCAATGCTACAGTATCTTCTCCTGTTTCTCTGACACTCAGTGTTGTCGGCGACTGCACTCTTGGCACAGATGAAACTTTTGATTATGATACCAGCTTAAATGCTTATTATGAAAATTACGGTGCAGATTATTTCCTGCAGAATGTAAAAGATATTTTCTCTACAGATGATCTGACTATTGCGAATTTTGAGGGAACACTCACCGATTCTGATGAACGGGAGGACAAAACATTTGCGTTTAAAGCACCCGCATCCTATGCCTCTATTCTGACAGGCGGATCTGTAGAAGCCGTAAATACCGCTAACAATCACAGCCATGATTACGGTGATCAGAGTTTCGATGATACTCTGGCAGCACTGAATGATGCAGGAATCGTTCATTTCGGATATGACGAAACTGCTGTTATGGATGTAAAGGGAATCAAAGTGGGATTAGTCGGTATCTATGAACTGTACGACCATCTTGAGCGCGAGCAGCAGTTAAAAGACAATATTGCAAAAGTAAAGGCAGACGGGGCACAGCTGATCGTAGTGATCTTCCACTGGGGTAATGAAACGGAAACCGTTCCGGACAGCAACCAGACAACACTTGGACGCATCGCGATCGATGAAGGCGCTGATCTTGTATGCGGACATCATCCGCATGTACTTCAGGGCATTGAAACTTATAAAGGCAGGAATATTGTATACAGCCTCGGAAACTTCTGCTTCGGCGGCAACAGTTCTCCAAGTGATATGGATACCATGATTTATCAGCAGACCTTTACTATTGATGCCGATGGGGTAAAAAAAGACAACGTAACCAATATCATTCCCTGCTCCATTTCTTCTGCTGCCTATGATGGATATAATAATTATCAGCCAACTCCGGCAGAAGGTGATGAGGCAACAAGAATCCTTGGAAAAATCAATGAGCGGAGTTCCTGGATTTCTACTGCAGAAGGCAGTACTTTTACTGCAAAATATAACAGTAATAACGACTCCCAGAGCAGTTCTGCAGATACAGCTGCTTCAGATAGCGATATCGTTGATATGAACAGTTCAGATTCAGATGACACAGACGCAGAGACATACGACGAATCCTATGATACTGATAATTCGGACGCTGAATAAATGGAGCCTTCATTCATCCAGAATCACATCCATACTTCAAAAGAGCTGAAAAATCCAGTTAAGGACTTCTCAGCTCTTTTTTATATTTTTACTATGCTTTTATCAGGCAGATAAAAGCATCCTCTTCGCTACTTGCTCATAACCAGATAATTGATTGATATAATTATTTGGGTGACATTATATGATAATCATAGCATCTCCAAAAGAGAAAAATCTGTACTTTTCCTGCACTGCAGTCTCATAGGCATGCATGATATTCTCCTTGCCTGCCAGCGCAGACACCAACATCACAAGTGTGGATTCCGGCAGGTGGAAGTTTGTGATCAGGGCATCAATCATTTTAAAATGATAGCCCGGATAGATAAAGATTTCTGTCCATCCGCTTCCGGATTTCAGAATTCCATCTTCTCCTGTTGCAGATTCCAGTGTTCTGCAGCTTGTGGTTCCTACTGCTATTACACGTTTACCTGCCTTCTTTGTGTCATTGATCAGCTTTGCCTGATCCTCCTCTACTATGTAGAATTCGGAATGCATATGGTGGCTTTCCACGTCATCTACTTTGACAGGGCGGAAAGTTCCGAGACCTACATGAAGAGTCACATGAGCGATATTGACGCCTTTTTCCTTTACTTTTTCAAGAAGCTCTTTAGTAAAGTGCAATCCTGCTGTCGGTGCTGCTGCGGAGCCTTCGTTCTTTGCATAAACTGTCTGATAACGGTTCTTATCTTTCAGTTTATGTGTAATATAAGGCGGCAGAGGCATTTCGCCAAGCTGATCCAGGATTTCCTCAAAGATTCCTTCATAATGGAACTGGATCAGACGGTTTCCCTCGTCCACCACATCAATGATCTCACCTTTTAAAATACCATTTCCAAATGTGATCTTAGCACCCGGGCGTGCCTTCTTTCCGGGTTTTACCAGACACTCCCAGATATCATTCTCTCTCCGCTTCAGAAGCAGGATTTCAATCAGTGCTCCTGTCTCTTCTTTATGTCCGTATAACCGGGCAGGGATTACCTTTGTATCGTTGATGACCAGGCAGTCTCCCTCTTCCATATAATCCAGAACATCTGTAAAATGGCGATGCTCAATGCTGCCATCTTTTAAAGACAGATGCATCAGTCTGGATGAACTTCTGTCCTCCAGAGGATCCTGAGCGATCAGTTCCTGAGGAAGGTCATAATAAAAATCTGATGTTTTCATTTTATCTGCTCCTCTTCTTCCTTCCACTGTTTCCTTAACTGGCGCACATAGTTCCATTCTTTGTTTGTCAGATCAGCTTTCTTAAGAAGATCCGGGCGTCTTTTTGCCGTGCGGTAAATTGACTGCTCTCTGCGCCACTTTTCTATGTTTGCGTGATGACCGGACATAAGAACCTCCGGTACCTTTTTGCCATGCCACTCTTCCGGACGGCTGTACTGCGGATACTCCAGAAGGTTTCCTGCAAAGGATTCTGTCTCACCGGACTCCTGATTGTTCAGTACACCCGGAACCATTCTTGAAATGGAATCCATCATGACCATTGCAGGAAGTTCGCCACCTGTAAGCACGTAATCTCCGATAGATACGTAATCTGTGACGATTTCCTCCAGAACACGCTCATCAATTCCCTCATAGTGTCCACAAAGGAATACCAGATCCTCTTCCTGCGCCATTTCTCTGGCCATAGCCTGGTTAAATACCTGCCCCTGAGGAGTCAGATATACAACTCTTGGCTTTTTTGCCGTACGGTTTGCAATCGCCTCATAAGCAAGGTAAACCGGTTCTGCCTGCATCAGCATTCCGGCACCGCCGCCATAGGTATAATCATCCACTTTCTGGTGCTTATTGAATGCATAATCACGAATGTTCACTGCCTCCAGTGTGAGGAGACCTTTTGTGATCGCACGTCCGGTAATGCTGGTATTCATGCCATTTTCAATCATCTCCGGAAACAGGGTTAAAACATGAAAATTCATTTATATTAATCCTTTCATCAGATGAATGGTCATTACATTCTTCTCCACATCCACATCAAGGATACATTCCCTGATAGCAGGGAGCAGAATTTCTTCGCCTTTGGCATCCTCTACTACATAGACATCATTAGCGCCTGTTTCCATTACATCTTTCAGAGTTCCAAATTTGCTTCCGTCTTCGAGAACTACATCCATACCGATCAGGTCTGCAATGTAATATTCATCTTCTTCCAGCTCCTGTGCTTCTTCTCTCGGGATCCAGAGTTCTCTTTTTTTATACATCTCTATATCATTAATATTATCAATTCCCCTGAATTTCAGGATTACAAGGTTCTTGAAATACTTAACATTCTCTATTTCAAGCTTTCTTTTCTCTCTGCCTGTGTCAAGCAGAACATATTCCAGATCCAGAAATCTGTCTGCATCTGTGGTAGGATATACTTTTACTTCCCCGCGTATTCCGTGTGTCGTAGTGATCACACCAACTTTTAATAAATCTTCCATCTGCTGACTCCTATAATTTTCATATCATACGTCATTTGCATTCTGCTTTTATGCCTGCTCACAGCGAATGCTGATCCATATTCCAAATCCGCTTAAACCCAAATCAGGAGCCATGGGATGTTCCACAGCTCCTGACCCTTATTTTCATTGCAGAATATCTACAATCACTTTTTTGCTGCTTTTTGAAGAAGCTGCTTTTACCACAGTTCGGATCGCTTTCGCAATTCTTCCCTGCCGTCCGATAACCTTGCCCATGTCAGCAGGTCCGACTTTCAGTTCAACGATGATCGCGTCTTCCTTTTCTGTCTCAGTAACAACTACTTCATCCGGATTTTCAACAAGAGATTTTGCAATTACTTCCACTAATTCTTTCATTACATACCTCCCTGACCCGTCCCCTACGGACGCTGCAGAAATACCTTATCCTGGTATATCTGAATTATTTTTCAATTCCGGCATCTTTGAGGATTTTTGCTACAACATCTGTAGGCTGAGCTCCTGCTGCAAGCCATTTTTTAGCTGCTTCTTCATCAACTGTTACAGCGCTTGGCTCAAGGTTTGGATCGTATGTTCCGATTTCTTCGATACATCTTCCATCACGTTTGCAACGGGAATCTGCAACTACGATTCTATAAAAAGGTGCTTTCTTCTGTCCCATTCTTCTTAATCTGATTTTAACTGCCATTGTTTCTTTTCCTCCATTAAATAAAATATATTGTTTTCTTATGTTATATTACTGTTCAGCTATGAAACAGTAACTTTTATGTCAAAGCGTTATCCGCTTCGCTAACTTCTCAATTACAGTCCGAACGGAAGTTTAAATCCACCGCCGCGCTTACCGGCTTTTCCGCCCATAAGACCAGGCATCTGTTTCATCATCTTCTTGCTCTGCTCAAACTGCTTCACCAGACGGTTTACTTCGGAGACATCTACTCCTGCACCTCTGGCAATACGGTTCTTTCTGGAAATGTTCAGGATTGACGGATTGCTTCTCTCCTGAGGTGTCATGGAAAGGATAATTGACTTGGTTCTGTCCATGGCTTTCTCATCGATCATTCCCTCAATATCCTTCATCTTACCGCCCATACCCGGAAGCATATTCAGGATACTGCCGATACCGCCCATCTTGTTCATCTGTTCCATACTGGTAAGGTAATCGTTGAAGTCAAAGTCCATTTTCTTTAACTTCTTCTGCATGTCCTGCGCCTGTTCTTTATCGATGGAAGCTTCTGCTTTCTCGATCAGGCTCATGACATCACCCATACCAAGGATTCTGGAAGCCATACGTTCCGGATAGAACTGCTCCAGATCAGAAAGTTTCTCGCCCATACCTACATACAGAATAGGTTTACCGGTTACTGCCTTGATAGAAAGGGCTGCACCGCCTCGGGTATCACCATCCATCTTGGTAAGAATGACACCATCGATTCCTACTTTATCAGCAAATGTGCTTGCCACATTTACCGCATCCTGTCCGGTCATCGCATCTACAATGAGGATGGTTGCATCTACCTGAATGTTCGCCTTGATATCTGCAAGTTCCTGCATCATATCTTCATCAACATGAAGACGACCGGCTGTATCAATAAGTACGACATTCTGCTGATTTGCCTTCGCATGCTCTATGGCTGCTTTCGCAATATCCACAGGCTTCTGCTTATCTCCCATGGAAAATACTTCCACGCCCTGTTTCTCGCCGTTGACCTGCAGCTGTGTGATAGCCGCCGGACGGTAAACATCGCAGGCTACTAAAAGAGGTTTCTTACCTTTGGATTTCAGCTTACCTGCAAGCTTCGCAACTGTGGTGGTCTTACCTGCACCCTGCAGACCTGCCATCATGAACACTGTGATCTCATTTCCCGGGCGAAGAGGCAGATCTGTTGTCTCACTTCCCATTAATTTCACAAGTTCATCATTAACAATCTTGATCACCATCTGACCCGGATTCAGACCGCTCATAACGTCCTGTCCGATTGCCTGCTCCTGTACAGATTTAGTAAACTGCTTCACAACCTTAAAGTTTACGTCTGCCTCTAACAGAGCCATCTTTACTTCCTTAAGGGCAAGCTTAACGTCCTCCTCTGTCAGGCGGCCCTTGCTTCGCAACTTCTTAAATACATTCTGCAGTTTATCTGTCAAGCTTTCAAATGCCATATGTTATAACTCCTCTAAAATCTCATTGGAAATATTTACAATTTCATCGGAATGATATTCCCGGGCAAGTACACGGATCTGCTTTACCTGCGCCCGTATATTCAGGAATTTCTCTACAAGATGAAGCTTCTGTTCATACTCTTCAAGGGTCTTGTTGCATCTCTTGATCATATCATGCACACCCTGTCTGCTGATGCCCAGATCCTCTGCGACTTCACTCAGCGAGTAATCCTCCAGCACCACGCTCTCATAAACCTGCTGCTGTCTCTCTGTCAGAAGTTCTCCATAAAAATCATATAAATAACCTTGCTCTACAAACTTCTCCATCTGTAATCACCTTGACTATATTAACCTATTTCCAATGTGCTGTCAAGCATTTTCTCTTGACGAACTAAATTTTATCTTGTTTTGTCTTGTGTTATCCTGCGTAAAATCAACACTTCTCTGATTTGCCATCTTTTTGTCTTACTCCGTCTCGTGTCATCTTTGTCACAAAATTTGTCACAGAAATTGTCACAAAAAGGCCAGAAAAAAAGGCGCCATTACAGCACCTTTATCGTCTTTATCACCTCTTCCTGTTTTCGCTTTTTCTCCTCTGTCAGATGTGCATAAGTGTCAATTGTCACAGATGTTGATGCATGCCCCAGAATCTCACTGACAGCCTTAACATCAGCTCCGGCAGAATATGCCAATGTGGTATATGTATGTCTTGCCATGTGAGGACAAAAGTTTTCAAGCTTCTCTTTTCCATTTTCCTCTGCTTCTTCGTTGTATGATTCTATGATTCGGTTAATCAGATTTAAGAATCCAGGTTCATTCCAGACACGCCCAACAGAATTTGCAAATACAATGTCCGATACCTGCCTCCTGATGTTTCCGGAATCATCTACAAAAGGAATTGACATCGTAGGACCTGCATTCCTCATTTTTTCTTTCAGAAGCATTTTTCGTACCTCATTATTCATCGGAATCGTTCTGACTGATGTTCTGCTCTTCGGAGAAGCCAACGCCATAGTAAAACCGAAGTCTTTTTTCCGGTAACGGTTGACCGTCTTATCAATGGTAAGCATATTATTTTTAAAATCTACGTTATCCCATGTAAGCCCGGCAAGCTCTCCTATCCTTACTCCTGTATTAAATAAGAAAATAAATTCTGGATAAGCATAAGAATACTGGGGACTTGTCTTTACATAATCCATAAACAGCTTTATCTGATCTGATTCTATTGCTGTACGTTTCTTTGCTCCTGTCTGAGGTATCTGGAGATTTCTGGCCGGATTCTTCAGTATCACATCTTCATCCACTGCACATTCAAATACTGCATTTAAACAGCTTTTTAAATTCGTCATGGTAGAAGTTTTCTTTCCATCCTTAATCATTCCATTGACGATTTTCTGGCAGTCCACCTTTTCAATCTTACAGATTGGCTTCTTGCCTATTGTTTTTCTAATATATGTATTGTAATAGGATTTATAGTTGGTGCAGGTTGTCGCTTTTCGCCCGCTCTTGGCAAATGTCTCAAACCAGTAATCAAAATACTGATTTAATGTCTCTTTTGCTTTCTTTGTGTTGAACCTTGCCCCTTTATCAATCTTACATAGCAAATCATTCTCCTGCTTACGGAGATCTGCCAGATTGGCAGCTGTAATTGTCACACGCTCTCCATCAACCATTTTACGGAACATATATCGCTGATTCTTTTCATCGTAGTATTCACCTACGCGGAGGTTTCTGCCTTTAATGTCTTTTCTCGCCATAGTAATTCCTTTCTTAATATTAAGGCAGGGCAGCAGTCCGCCGCCCCTCTGATTATCCCAACAATCTTAAAACATAAGCATGAATTACTTTCAGCCAGTGAAGATCATTACATTTCTGAATCAGTTTAATAGTTTCTTCTTTGTAATCCATATCAATATCCCCTGTTCTTTAATACTCTGGCAATGAATCTATAGAAGAATTCAAGCAGGCTATCATCATTTACCTTCTGTAATATCTCAATAGTTTCTTTCTTGTAATCCATATTAGTACCCCCACTGTCTCTTAAATGAGACAATTACGTTATACAAAAATTTCAGAAATTTCTCACTCTGGATTTCATTCAAGAGATTTCCAATTTCTTTTTTATAATCCATGCTATACCTCCGTACAACTATCCTATCAGCGTTTTCATGAATACATAGATTGACCTTAGCCAATAAATGTTATCTATCTTCTCCAGCATCTCAATTATCTGCTTTTTGTAGTCCATGTTATGCCTCCGCCACTTTTGCATTGTCCTTTATTCGCTTTACCATCAAATAATTTGCAAGGTTATGTACCCTCTTGAGATCTTCCGGATCATTCATCATTAAAGCATCTGTAATCAGCCAGAAACGCTCCTGATCTTCCTCTGATAATTCCATAAATGCTTCATTGCCGGAACAAGCTATCCGAAAGAGTTCTGCCAGCTCATAGATGTGCTGTAATGATCTTCTATCTTTGTTAGCCTGGACAACGTCCATAATTGCCTTTCTGCAAGGAACCTGAGTTAAATTACATTTCTCCATTGTTTTCTGCCTCCTGTTCCTTTTTAATCTGCTGGTTATAACATCCTCTAACAAATCCAAAAGCTAAATCTAATAGTTCTACATTATCCATCCTTAACACCATGCTAATAATATCTGACTGCCTGGACAATGCTCGAACCTGCTCACGACACATATTCCAACTTTCTTCCCATTCTTTCGCTTCTTCCTTTGCTTCCTCCAGCTGTTTCTTGAGATCTGCGATAATCTCTGTTGCAAGAGCTGTGCTTACTTCTTCTGTCTCCTGTGCCGGAACACCTGTGGCCTGCATCACTTCTGTTTCTTCTGATATTCTTAATGTTTTTTCTTTGCTCATGCTTCATTCTCCTCTCGTTCTAATTCGTGTACATAATCACATACTTTAGCAGATATAAATCCACCTGCAAAAATCATAAGAACGTCCATTACTGATATCATTCTGTCCATTCCTTTCTTTTGTTGTCTGAGGGGAATGAGTATGTTATAATACGCACAGCCCCTCAATTTTAGTCGGTTGTCGGGTTGCTTTGCCTTTATCAGAGTTGCCGCTCTGGTAAGGGCTTTTTTATTAAATTGCTTCTACCTGAGACTTTCCAAAGAAACTTGCCTTGTATTCTGCGCCGTCTCCCCTGCTTCCCCAGATAAGAGAACATCCGAATAATGCTGATGCTCCATGCTTTACCTTATAACCAAGCTCTTTCCACTTAGCAAAGGTATTGGTTTCCTCTGTGATTCCTGCTGCATGTTTCGCATCTTCGATTCTCTTTGCATTGATTTCTTCTGCCTTTGCAGATAACCATGCTCTGTGAAGTGCTTCTGCAAAGCTGATATTCTTTGTCTTGCGGTAAACTTTCCATGCTTTCAACATGATCTTTGATAAGTTGTACTTCATGTTCTTATCCCTCCTTTTATCGGAATTCCCAACAGCCCCGGCAGGTCTTAAAGCTATCTAAGGTTTCTCGACCGTCTCATTATCCCCTTACCCTTGCCCGGTGTTATGTTAGTGTCTTTGGTACATCTTACAATCACTTCATTTTCACTCTTCGCTGTTGTTCTGTTCCCTTGAACTGATTATAGTATACTATGTACGTAGTTACCTGTCTATTGACTTTTTTTACAAATATGTACGTAGTTTTTTGTATCTTTTTACTATGTACACAGTTTCATCTTTTTGATATAATTTTGAAGTATTAAAATCAACTATAGGGAGAGAGAGATTTGAAAAAAATCACAACATTTTACATTCACCACAAAGTCACAGCATTTTTTACGGCTTTATGGCTTATTTTTATGGTTTACATTACAATTACTGGTTTTCAGAAAGACAGTTCACATATTATAGCCGGACTTGTTGCTACTTTAGTTATATTTGTTCCTGGTGCCGTAATAATAGCTCTTGTATGCACCATTATTTCTTCTATAGTCAGAACTTTTTCAGGAATCATCAAAACAAATTCTACTGATTCTAATGACGTAGAACCAATTATTCCGTCATATAGCAAAAGTGATTATGCTCCTGAATCCGCTTCTGAACCAGAAGACACTGTTGAATCTTATGTATCACCAGAACCACAAATTCCTGTCTACGATACAATGGAAGGACACGACTTCGAATATTATTGTGCTGAGCTGCTCAAAAATAATGGTTTCTACAATGTTAGTGTTACACAAGGTAGTGGAGATCAGGGAATCGATGTTCTTGCCGAGAAAGGCGGTGTAAAATATGGCATACAGTGCAAATGTTATTCTTCTGATATCGGAAACAAAGCAGTGCAAGAAGCCTTTTCCGGATGTAGATATTATAATTGCCATGTTCCAGTAGTAATGACAAATCGCTATTTCACCAGACAAGCAAAAGATCTTGCCCAGAAAACAAACGTTCTTTTATGGGATAGAGACATTTTAAATAAATACATACAAGTATCTCAAGGAGGAAATCTCTAATGCCTGAAATTTCAACTAAAGCCAAATATGATATCGAATATGCAAAAAATAAACTTAAACGTATTCCTCTTGATGTCCAAAAGGAAAAATACGAAGAAATCAAAGCCGCTGCGACTGCTGCCGGAGAATCCGTAAACGGTTATATCAAAAAAGCAGTTGATCAACGGATGGAACGTGACAACGCATAACTAATATTATTCACGAAAGGATGTGCTCTCATGGCAAAACGTTTATACACCTATGATGATATTATGAATCTGCCTGATTTTATCCGGGTAGAATTGATTGACGGTGTAATTCAAACAGATGACTGGACAAATCTGAAGGTTGATGAGGAAGTCTTTCAGAATCCACCATCCGAAGATCATCATGTCACCTACCGCCTTTCCATCGTAAAAAAATAAAACAATACCTGATATTTACTATTCCATTTGCATAGGAGGATTCTATGAGCCTTTTTAATAAAATTAAAAGTGTTTTCAATTCATCATCCGACGATGTTCCTGATGCTCAAACCATCTATTTCAAAAATGGAGAGATGTACAAAGTATATCCCACCGATAAAGAAAGTTGGTACGATGCCAGATATCTGGTTTCAGATGGAGTAAAATATGATCTGGAGAATCTGGATGATTTAAAGCGCATTCCTGTACCAAAATTCCCGGCACATCAAAATATAATGGAGGGATATGGCGTTACTGGAAATTTAGATTATGTTTTAAGAATGAAAGCTGGAAGCTTTTATAATCGCAAAGATAAAATAATGTGTTCTGCCTGTTTATGGAAATGCACCGAATTAATGCTCGCCCATCCTTTGTCTTGGGAGGAAAGTCATTTTTACCGGATAGTACAATGGCACGTAGAAATGGGAATGTTTGACGAAGCTGACAAGGCTGAGAAATATATATATTCCGTACTTGATTATGATGCAAACTATCAGCAATTGATCAATCACATAAAAGATAATCCTGAATACATAAAACAGCAGGAGGCATTTCATAAGAAAAATTTGATGCGTAAAGAATACTATCATATTTTTTATGAATTACCTGAACTGGCTCCCAAATCTTTTAGTGCTTATAGCAGAATGAAAAATGCTCAAACAAAAAATTTTCTCAAACTTAAAGATCAAGCAATAAAACATGGGATTTCGATAAGCTAGAACTGAATACAGTATATTTATCCAGGCAGCCAGTAGAGCGGCTGTGGTTCCCCTGATCCTGAGCCTTGACAGGAGGGGATGCTTATGAGCGATTACGAGATATTTATGATAATCCTGACAACAGCCAGCTTAATTGTATCTATCCTTACATACACACATAAGAAATAGCCGCCCTGCTCTCTGGTAAAGAATAGGCGGCTACGTCTTAAACATATATCTTGCCAGGACGGGGAACCTTGACTTCCCTTACTGGCTGTCTTGATAAGTATATTATATGCCAGCTTCAGGAATTTGTCAATTTACTATAAACTGCTGCCTTATTCATTCTTCAATATGTTCATCAGTTTTATTTTTCTTTTTTAACGCTTCTTTTCCCCTCCAAACATGTCCCGTTACCTCGTAGACTTTTCGTGGTGATACGATGTATGTGATTCGGCTACCACCGGAAAGGCTTTTAGCTGGCTTGTTGTTCTGAATAGCTACGCCAACTGGGAGCCATCCATACACAATTCCTGCTCTAACAGATGAAACAGGGATTCCTGTCATTTTGCTTACATCTTCTACGGTTATTCTTTCATTTGAGAACTCCGGCATCTGCGGTATTCCTGAGATGATTCTCGCCACTTCTGCGGCGAATTTATGTATTTCTGCGTTTTCTTTGATGTAGTCGTCAACTGCACTCATATTTTGCCTCTCCTTTCTATACTGCTTCTAAATACGCCAGGTCTTTCACCGTCTCAAGACGTTCCTTGCAGTCTTTATATATTTCCTTATAGTGTTTCCCTTTCATGATTCCCATATCAATTTCATGCAAGATAATATTCTCCATTAAAGACAGATTATTTAACTGCATCACCGTAGCTTCATCTCTTTTACTAATTCCAGCCATTTTATTTGCAAGTCTGGTATAAGTCGCATAAAGCATTTCCGCATGATCGCTCCCCTGCTCTTGTGCATAGGATACAAGCTTCTGAATAGCATCGGTTTCTACTTTTCTGGTAAACTTACCTGCTTTCCGGGTTTCAATCCATCTTTGGGTTGATTTCTCACGAATGAAGTTTTCCATCTGCTTAAACGCTCGAATATATTGCAATTTCCATTCAAGGGCATTCTTTCCGGTAAATCCCATTACCAAGAGCGAAAAACCGTCACGGTTCATCAGGTACATTTTATGATACTGTCCATCATCTGCCTTTCTTTTGCTGACAACAAACATCTTTGAGGGCTCCTCAAAATTGAGGAGCGATTTCTGCAAATTATCAATAGCACGTAATACATTATCATGCCGCATTTCAAATTTCTCCGCTACCTGTAAACTATCACATACTGCCTGTTCATTTTTAAGATATACTAAATCGTCTATAACAACGCTCCTTTCCGCTCTGCAATTATTTTTCCGAGCTATATAAGCCAATACTTCAAGTTTTTTCAAGTTCTATCTTGGAAATAACTGTACTGTTATGGGGCTACATATAAAAAATCTCAACATTTCTCAACAACCATGAGTAAATATGTTATTGCTTTTGGACTGTATATGGCAGAGACTCCACCTTTTTCCACCATAATGCTGATTCTTCACGCTTTCCTCACGCTTCGTTATCCATTCGCATGTATTATATACAGCCCCGTATCCTTGCAGTACTGTAATATTTCCACCTAATTTTCCATTCTATTGCTAAAATGGATATCTTCCACATGCCTGCAGTGCAGATCTGAATAATGCCAGTGTTTTTCGTTTGTATCCATAAACATCTGCATGGCATTTGTAATTCTGATCAATCCCTTTTCTGGCAAGGACCTGAAATGCCACGCCCTTGGATATACTGTAGAAGAGATCATCCTCAACCATAGGATTGCATTCATGCGCACATTGTAACAGCAGAAGCTTGTCCGGCAGTTCCAGATCCAGACAATACTGCTTCAACTGTTTTTCCTCTCCCTTTTTAAATCCATAATCTGTATAAGTTGCTTCTCTGGTTCGCATAATTTCTTCCTTTCTTTGCTCCGCTTTAAGTTGTTCCTGTGCCCCATTTTTCTTTATGCTAACTCAAATGGGTTTTTCCCGTTTCTGCGTCTCCTCATTTCAGCTTCACTGATAATAATATCCAGTAATTTTCTGCCAGATGCATTGACTGTAACATTGTAAGTGTTTCCATCTCCCTGTCCTTTTCCTGACTCTTCCCGGACGATCTGTCGCAACAGGCTTTCCGGCGCTTCCAAGTTATTACCTTTCTTCTGGTCGCCTAATACCGCAAGGAATTCTGACCTTGGCGGAATAACTGCGCCACTGGCCAGATACGGAACTGAGTTTACTCTTGGAAGGCTCATGGAATAATTTCCCCATCGGCGTCCACCATTAGGAAGCTGTACATTATATGAAAACGTAAAGCCTCTTTCAATTCCCGAGATTGCACTGTTTATGTTATTAATCATACCGTTTACTTTAGATATAATATTATTCAATGTAGTGCTGATTCTATCTGCCGCCCTGGATATTGCTCCGGAAAGACCACTTTCCATTCTGGATCCATAGCTTTCTACTTTGCCAACTAAGGAAGAAAGACTTTTGTCAATCGAGCCTGACATGCCTCCAACCGTCCTATTGATTTCGTCACTGGCGTTTTTCCATTTTCTTGTCATGATGTTATACTGACTCTGGAACTGACTCTTAACACCTTTGGTCATCTCACCAAGGCTTAAGTTGGCCTGTATCTTCATGGCTCGTACATTCATTTTCACTTCTTTTGCAGAATTTCCCCAGTTAAGCACTGTAGAATCATTTACTCCTGCAAAATTTTCTTCTGTACTGGACTTAATTCCGGCTGTAGCCTCTTCCACATCAGTCTGAGCAGTCTTTATTGATGAAGAAATCTTCTCCTGCGCTCCGACAATATTGGTATCTACTGCTGTGGTAACCGCCGTAGTTGCTGCCGGGAACTCTGCCCCTAATGCTGCATTCAGATCATCCAGTGGTACACCTGCATTCTTCAAAGCAGTGTAAACCATGTTCAAAGCATCCTGCGCGCTCTTGGCACTTCCGCCAGTGTCCTGAAGCTGGCTTCTGACTCCCTGATAGGTTCCGCTAAATTCATTCCCTTTCAGGCTTAATGTATAAAGAGTGTCCGATAAAACACTAATTGCTTCTTTCGCGCTCAGCGAAGAGAGATCAATCTGTCCTGCACTTTCAGAGAATCCCTGTCCCAATGCCAGCACTTTATTGGTCATATCTTCTACGAAGGTACCTGTTACGCCTGCCTGAGCACCATATTGTTCAAGTATTGCTTTCGCCTGCTCAGCAGATATGCCATATTCTGCCAACTTATGGATAAAACTGTCATACATTTCAGCATTTGATTTTCCCGCACTTTCATCGGCTTCAATCAGCTTCCAGAGATCTTCTGCCTGCTTTTGGGTTATTACATTCGAGGAACTCATTGCCCCAGCATAATCATGCAGATATCCACCCGCCTGTGTCAGAACACCGTTTCCACCCTGTAAGGTTTCTATAAATCCTGCCAGCTTTTCTGTTCCTACAATTGCCGCCGTAGCTACCGCTGCGATCAATCCCGCTGTTCCTACCAATGGGGCAAGAGATGAGGCAAGGGAAGTAAATCCGCCCGCTGCCGCACTGGCAGCTTTTCCCAGTACAGATGTCAAACTTCCAGAAAGAGCCGCTACTGCTTCAGATCCGATTATCTTCTTTCCTATTGCTCCAATCAGCAACTTTACCAGACTGCCAATCCCTGTTATATCCGCAATCTTTACAGCAATAAATGCTTTTCCGAGAAAAGCCGCTATTTTGCCGGCTGTGCCGCCCTCTTCCAACCCATCAAACAGACCTCCAATCGTTGTTTTGATTGCTTCAATGACCTGCCACAGATGTTTGCTCCAATCAATCTGGCTTAAGAATGTCCCTATTCCTTTCCCTACTTCTTCCCAATTTGTTTTTTGAGCCAGTTCAACCAAAGAAGTACATAAATTGTTCAGGAATATTTCCAGTTTCTGTCCATTGCCTTTCCAATCAAATTTTGATACAAAAGTATTGATTCCGCCCGCAATATTATCAACCATCTGTTTCCAGTTGAAATTGACAGCAAAATTGTAAAGAGTTGTAAACGCACCGTTAAGTCCAGTAGCAAGTACATCTCCTATCTCTGAAAATGAAACAGTCGAAAAAACACCGTTCAGTGCATCCGCAACCGCCTTTCCAATATCAGCATAAGGAAGATTATGAACAAATCCGCTGAATATCTTCCAGGAAATCATGAACATATTGCCAAGCAGCTGTCCAAGATTATTCCAGTTCACCTCACGAACCAGACCGGTAATACCTTCTGCAAATTTCTTTCCAAGATTCTTCCAATTTATTCCTGTAATCAGAAGATTCAGGGTATTCACAAGGGTATTAATACCAGCTCCTACAGTACGTCCTAACAAATCCCAATCAATATGATCAACCAGGCTATTAAATGTTCTTGTAAAAGCATCGCAAAATTTTGTGATCTTTGGGCCAACATTGTTCCAATTAATCACATCATAAATTTTCTGCAGGCCTTTATCAATGCCACTGGCAATATAAGCCCCCAGTCCTTCCCAGTCCTCTTTTTTAATGAGCTTTCGGATCTTATCAGCAATTCCCTTTATAGAACTTGTGATAGGAACTTCTTCAAACATATCACCGGCAGATGGACCAGTATATTTGTTCCCGCCGATTGTCCCCGCACTGTTTACGCCATCATCATATCTATTAAGTTCATCAATCGGGCTAAGATATCCTTTTACTTCCTTTGCGGCTTTCTTAGCGCTATCCGCTGTTTTATCCAAGCTGGCAGCATAGTCTTCCTGAACGCCTATTGCTTTTGTAAAAGTTTTTTGCCCGGTTAATGCTGCAATCAGCATACCTACGCGGGTAACCGCATCTGACATAAGGTTAATAAACTTAACAAGAATCGGTGCAACTGTTGTCAATATTGGCGCGAATGCTGTTGCAAAAGAATTCTTTAATCTTGTCATACTGGACATCAATGAAGACATTGCTGTGTTTGCAGTATTAGAATACTTAGCAAGATTCTGAATTCCCGTCTTTACTCCGTCACCAACAGCATTTATAGCCCGGAACATGCCCGAAAACAATAGTGACATTCCCAGCATCTTGCCCAGACCTGCCTTGGAGCGTTTTGTCTGCTTATCGAAATTAAGCATAGATTCCACTGCTTTTTTCATAGCAGAGACCATGCTTTTTACGGCTGATCCTGCGCTCTTTAAAGCAGAGCCAATGTTCTTCATGACTGCACCTACACGTGCAGCAGCTTTCTGCAGATTCTGCATTGCCAGAACTAGCTTATTGTTCTTTTTTTGATATTCCTCTACTTTTTTCTTTAGATTATTGTATGAAGAATACAGCCTTCCGTTTGTACGTTCCAGCTTCTGTGATTCCTCATCGTACTTCTGCAATGTATTTTTATAGGCATCTGTCGATTTAGGATCTATGTACGCGCTGCCGGATACCTGCATCCCCTTCTGTTTGTTCTGCAGCCTCTTCATGTCCGCCCATATTTCATCCAACTGCTTATCCAGTTCTTTGATAGGCCCAGAATCAATCGGAAATCCCATATCAATCCATTCGCGCTGTTTAGATTCTACTTTTTCAAAATCTGCCTCAAGAGCCTTGATCTGATCCGAAATCAGCTTGTATCCTTCTGTTTCTATTTTGCTTTTACCCAGCTCATCCAGTTTAGATTTTAATTCAGCAACTTTTCTTTCCTGCTTTTCATAGCTTTGATAAAGGCTGTTAACTGTTGCAATCTGCCTTTGAAATGAATTTTTTGCTGTTTCTCCCATTTTTGATACCTGAGCAGTAATTCTTGTCATTCCTGCCTTGATCGTATTTAATCCTTTGGAAAGACCTTCTGTCTGAATCCTGGTATCAATGATGATTGAGCCATCAGCTGCCATATTATCTACCTCCCGACTATTTGAGGTCAGGGTACCAGTTTCAAATTACCAGTACCGAGTTATAAATTAGGGCTATCCTGTTTCCAGAACAGCCCGCATTTTCTTATTTTGTTTCGTCTTTTTTCGTGTATTTAGCAGTATATTTGTCAATCCGTTCCTGCTGCTTCTCTTCTCTTTCGGCTAATTCCTTTTCAATGATTCCGCCAATTACAGTGATAATCTGTTCGGCAAATGTCTGTCCATCTTCCAGAATTGTAAACGGATGAGTAATTTTAAAGAAGTTCTCCGATACAGGAGCACCAAACAGGAAATCTATCTTTTCCCCGGCTTCTTTCTCCAGCTCAGGAAGAATCTCTTCCAAGTCCTCCCCTTTTATTTTGTCACCTACACTTGCGAAAAACGCTGCTGTCTCTTTATATCTGTTTAAGATTCCAACATCTGTAGGAATAAACCGGAATACTCCCAGCTCATTTCCATCCTGATCTACAATCTCATAGTTCTTAGCACCTGTATTAAATGTTATCTTCTCTGCCATTACTTATCGCCTCTCCCTCATATTTTTGAAGTTCCGTTTCAAGTCTCTGAAGTTCCCTGTAATCCTGCGCAAGTTTTCTATATTTTTCTGCCAGTTCTGGAAGACCCTGTCTTAATGCTTCAATCGTTACAGAAAGCATTCCCGATGACTTCTCCAAATCATCAAGTGCCCGTCTGGCAGAAGCATTTATTGCCGCCTGAAGCTTGTCCTGTTCATATTTTCTACTTTTCTTCATTCTGATACGTCTCATTGTCTTTCCCCCTTACCGCATCATAAATAGCTGCTAATTCCATGACTGCAATCAACATCAACATGTTAAGTAAAATCACATATATCATCTCCTGTCCTATTGTGATACATATATTATCTCACATTTTGTGAGAACAGCTCTCTACCACTTTTGGGCGTTTTTGTTATTTCGACTGTTCATCGACAGTTCAAAGGCAACTGGCCTTTCGCAAAGATCACAATTCAATCTGATATTCTCGCTTGTTCCTCGCCTGCTCGAACACTCTGAGTTCTCGCCGCTTCCTCGCCGCTTTAATTCCATTTCTCACGGGTTCGTCACGGCTTTGTGCGGCTTTCCTGCGGTTTCATTATCAATAACAGGAATCCTCAAAATAGTGGATACCCCTTTTTATAACTTTTCACTGCTTCCTCACTGCTTCAATCAGACCAATACCCAAAAATCAGTAATAACACATGACCGTAAATGACCGTATTTCTCATAATAGGTCTTTTATTGAACCGTAGGTTCGGCAGCAGGATTTTATTCAATACCGACATTATCTCTTCTCTCTGTTTTATCGGCTCATTTAGCCTTTTTATTCCCTTACCCCTACAACTTTACCTTAGTTGCATTACAATTGATTTTTACTCTGTTTTATTCCTGTACTCCTTTATTTTCAGACACATTACGTCTCATCCGTTCTCCCATCTGCTGACGCTGTTCCTCTGTATACTGTTTCGGAGGAGAAATCCGGATCCAGGCTACCGGAACATGAGCACAAATACTTCCGTCCTCATTATCCGCAATAATCTGACAATCATCAGGATGTTTCTCTGACAGCTTGCGGATTACTGACTTATACCGGCCCTGAGAGAATGTTAATGTTGCTTTAGTACCATTAGTCATAAATTCAATTGCATTTTCGTTACATCCATTCATAAAAATCTCCTTTTTGTTTTGTTCGTGTATTGTTCATGTTCTCTCTGTTCGCTCTTTGTTTACTGACTCATTAAAAGGTCATTTCTCGGGGTTCGCTCGGAGTTCGATGAATCTGTGAGGTGGTGTTTTACCACCCCACGGCAGGTCATTTCTCGGGGTTCGCTCGGAGTTCAATAACATCTGAGATGTATTTTCTCGAAGTTCGTTCGAAGTTCATTCTGGAATCATGTACCAGACTTTTAAGAACTCCGAAATCTCCGAATACTCTCCCGCATATATCGTGTCATTAAATTCTTTTCGTGCACGTATCGCGTTACAAAATTTATTCGCGCGCGTTATCGTGTCAACAAATTCTGAATACCAGCAACTGAATCTGTTCTGCGATGGTCATCGGTTTATAGGAACCTGTCTTGCGGATTGTTGGAAGAACTTCATCCATAACCCATGATTCGAATTTCTCCGCTGACGGAAGTTTTGATTTCATAATCAGGCGGTACAAATCTCCCTCATTTATGTATGACATTGACTGAATGCCACTAGATGTAGGGGTGTCGCGTTTCGTTACTCCCTTACAATGGTCAAGAATGGCTTTCCTCGGATTACTGTATCCAAGAGCTTTCGCAACATCAGTGCCAACAAAGTACGGTTTACCGTCAATTTCTGCTGTTCGGATGTCCCCGAACTCTTCTGAATTAAAAATCTGTAATTCGTTCATCCAGTTATATACCGAAAAATATTAAGTTTTCTTAAGTTCTGCGCTCTTATATCCGCAAAATATAAGGTTTTTTTAGGTTTTACCTATACATACAAAAATGTTAGCTTTTGTTAGGTTCCATGATCTATACAGAAAAATATATGAGGTTTTCTGAAGTTTTCATAGAAAACATTCTCCTATATGAGCCAAAATACTAAGTTTTATTAGGCAGTCAAAGTACTAAAAAATACTAAACATTTCGACTATATATACAGAAATGCAACTATTTGCAGCCCTATTTATCAGCTATGTATAATCAGGTTCCACGTTTTTCCAAGATGTATTCCCTATACAGAGAAACAGACGGTTTTGTCATGTTCTCTGCATAAGAAAAACAAGTTTCATCAAGGTTTTCAGCTATATATACAAAAACCTTAGCATTTCTTAGCAACCTGATTCAACTTTACCAGCATCCCACTGATGATTGTTATATAGGCAAAATGTTAAGTTTTGTTAAGTTCCTCCCATATAGAGTGATATGTGGGGTTTTGTCAGGTTCTGCCAGCATCGTCTACTACAAATCTACTGTTTTCACCAGTAAATCAAATTCATGAAGTGCTTTCCGCTTATAACCATAAAAATCATTTTCAGTGCATGGAAGTTCACATGAATTGCTGTTTTTGAATATCTGGCGATATCCCACGCTTTCTGTAAAACTCTTTACCAGATGCGAAGCAAGAAAGTCATTTGCTCTGTTGCATGCTTCGATTACTAAAGAATAATACTGTTTATCTTTTACCATTTCTTTGAGTTCTGCTGCCCGTCCCGGCGTAATCCCATAATCTTTCAATTTCATTTTTCTGATGCTCATTGGTATAGAGTCCTCCTGTCCTGTTTGTGGTATAATAGCTTACAGAAAGACTCACCCCTTTTATACGGTCCTGCGTCAGTTACTTTGACTGATGTAGGACTTTTGCTTTGCGCTCCAGATCTGACGCAACATTGCACAAGATATCCCGGCACAACTGGCAATTATATTGCGATTCTATTTCGTGAAGATCATCTACCAGCTTTGACCAGTATGTATCATCCTGCGGATTCCCCGGCGGGTAATGTTCTCTGTATGCTCGCCAGGCAGCAGTGAATATGTCATAAATCGGCTTTAATTCCTTTGTGTTATCCACTTTACTCCTCCGGCATGATATAAACTTTTTCTCCTGCTGCATACTTTTGAAACATATCATTCAACACTTCTTTTGCACGTTCTGGACTTGCATATTCCGCAATACCAAAATCACCCTCACAAATACGGTTCTTACTTACATAACTGATACACGTCATTTTAAAATTTAAAACTCGTGTTTTATCCTGTGTCATTATTTTCATGATTATTATCCTTTCCGGCGGATTACCGCCTATAAAGTTTACATGATTCCTATTCGTTCAAATTACTACAAAGTGTATGCTATCAATTTGGCATTTCGATATTCTTAATTACTCCTCTGTATACTTCATCATTTCGCTTCCGAGCAAAACAGAATCAATATATATTCTTGTGGTTGCTCCTGTCTGATGGTTTACGAATTTCATAACGATATTTCTTTTTTTCTTCTGTTACTTCCTCTACAGTAAATCCTTCCAGTGGTTTGAGGTATACAATGTCATAAATCGGCTGTTTCTTTGATTTTTCCTGATACATCTTTTACATGTCCTTTCTGACGATAATCCGCCTATAAAATTCGTAGCTACCAAAGCTACAAAAACAACAGCTACAATCTTCCCAAAGAGTTTAAAGTTATATATATATACTCTTTTATACCTATATTCTTATATTTATATAATTCTTTTGATATCATGTAGTCTTTGTAGTTATTGTAGAAAGCCTTGTAAATACTGGGTTTAATCAAGCTACAATCTAACTACAAAGTCAGCTACATTCTTCTTTAAGCTTTCAATCAAATGGTATTTCCATCTGTTCTTGCCGTGATATTGGAACAAACTCAGAAAAGTTTGTAGCCTTTTCATTCTCAGTTTGTAGCACCGTTTTTTGGAATCCGCGCTGTTTACCATATCCTTCAAAATTACGCGGACTCTTCAGTTTTTTCCATCCTGGTACTTTAGCAATAATATCATTAATCTCTGTGATCTGATATTTTCTAGGCGATACGTTTTCCCCTAACGCTTTTTCCCATATTTCCCTAGCACATACCTGTGTTTTACCTTCCAGGTATTCCTGAATAATCCCCCGCTTGCCATCATCCGCCATATTCGCCTCTTGAAGTTCATTTGCCTCTTGCATATATGCTTCTGGAAGTATCAGCTGTGGCTTCTCATTTTTCCAAATATGTACAGCCTCGGCCCAAGCCAGCTTGATTGTATCCATGATTTCTGGCACAAAAAGACTTTTTGATGGTTTCTTAACACCTGTCTGGACAATTAGGAAACGCCTATTTCCCGTTTCATCCTGCAAAAAATCATCTTTATTAGTGGTTCCAGCAAATACACACTGTCTATAAAACGTGTCTGCTCGCCTTTCATAAGGAATCCTGTATTTGTCTTGCGTAGCTGTCAGAAAACGCTTTACGCTCTCCACACCGCCCGCCGTCCTTGCCAATGATTTAAGCTCTGCGAGCTCAATGATCCATGATCCTGTAAGGGACTGTACCGCTTTATCTGAATCCAAACTATCCAACGAATCATTGAACCAGGAATCGTCCAAAGCCATCAATTTCAGAAACGTACTCTTGCCAATGCCCTGTGAACCCTGTAAAATGATTGTATAATCAAATTTATTTCCGGGTTTATATACCCTTGAAACAGCTCCTAGCATCCATAAGCGCATTACCTGATATGTATAATCAGAATCCTCTGCTCCAAGATATTCCGGCAGCAGGCTTCTTATATGCTCTTTTCCATCCCATGTAAGGGAATCCAGCAATTCTCTTACCGGATGGAACTTATTACGCATAGAAACATTTTTCAATGCATCTGCAAAGTCCTGTCGGCTTTTAAGCCCATAGTCAGCCTGTATCAGTGAAAACAGGGCTGAATCATCATGACTACTCCAAGCTCTACAATTGTCCTCTTTTTCCCAAGGCACATTACCACACAAATAAAGTTGCTGTGCAAATTCATTAAACCGTATTTTCCCAGCAAAGCGGTCATCTTTATCCATGACGATTTCAAAATTATGTACAAATTGTTTTACACTTTTTATATTCCCATCTTTATCATGGTTACAATCAAGGAAGTTAAGAACCCATTCCGGATTTCCAATAACATCATCTTTGTTTTCTCGTGTAGCAACTCCTTCAGAATCTATATGAATAGGCTTTCCTTTATCATATCTAGTCGCACTTGATACAATGACTTTGACTTCCTGTTCAGTTAATGGAGGCGAGCAGGAACTTTCATTCTCAGCCATGGTAGCAGCGAACACTGATTGATCTGACGCTCCTTTCGCCTGCATCATACACGCAAAACGAAAAAGCATCTGATTTCTTTGTCCTGCTGCCACGATATTTGGCATGGTAAAAGCTGCGCCTTGTTTCTGATCGTCATGGTTCAAGAAATATTCTACATTGTTATCGGCCTTTGCAATTTCAAATTCATCCGGTGAATATTCCCATTCGTACCGATTGCCATTCTTATGTATTGATGGAGGAGCTACTACATACCCGCCATTTCCACGAATATCTACACCATCAATAATTCCGGCTCGGTTCTTTATTTTGCCATTTCCACGATAGTACAAATGGTATCCACCGCGTCCCGTGATAGCTGTCCATGTTTCTGGGAAATCACCGTGTTCACGCTGCCAATCTTCAAGCGAATGGTACCCATCTATTCCGCGATCTTCGTCAATGTCTAAATCAATTACAAATACATTCTGGCTAACTGAGCCAGTCGCAAGGCCTATATTTGCATTTGGGTATTTCTGCCACCAGGCTTTTATCTGAGCCGCGTCCGTAGTTGCATCCTTACATCCATTCCTGGTAAGCGGTACCTTATCACGATATTTCAATGGAAAAACAGCAAATCCTTTTTTTGCGTACTCAATGGCGGCATCGTACATGCTTGGATACTCGCTCATTCTTCCAACTCCTTCAGCGAACATTTAACGTCTTTTATTCTTCGTACATTATCTTTACCCGACAACAGGTTTTCATATACTTCCATGGAATCACCGCCTTATTCAGAATATTCTGCGATAATGTACTTATAAAATTTCTCTGGATTCACTCTCACAGTCCGCCCGATTCGGATTATTGAATTCGACTCTTTTGCCAGCCGCATAACTGTATTGATACCAAGATTACTATCTTCTGCCATTTGCTGATAAGTAAAAAATTTTCCCTGCGGATTATTAGATTTTAATGGATTCATAAATTATTCTCCTTCCGTTCAATCAATAATTTCAGTTATATCTGTGTTTAAAGCTGTAGCAATACGTCCTGCTACAATCGGAGTCACATTCTTGCTGTTCAGAATCACATTCAATCTTCCCCTACTTACTCCTGCCCTCTTTGAAATTTCCGTCTTTGTCACTGCTTCTCTCGCCATAGCAATTTCGAATTTCATCTTATTAATCGTCATTTAACTACCTCGCTTTCTTTAATCACTATTGTGTTTATACAATATCACTAATGTGTTTTAATGTCAATAACAAAAGTGATTGTCAAACACATTTTGATGTGATATAGTATTATCAAAAGGTGGTGAACAAAATGTTATATTGTAAACATCCAAATAAATTAGCTCAACTCCGTCAAAACGCTCATTTATCTCAAAAACAGTTAGCTCAAAAATTAGGTGTATCGCAAGCATCCATTAACTATTGGGAGAATGGTCAACGTACCCCTTCTGTTAAAGCAGCCCAAAAAATATCAGATTATTTTAAAATGCCAATATCAGAAATATTTAGCCCGTACAAAGAGGAAATTAACATCACCAATATTGTTAACGCTGCTGAAAAGTTTGCAACTTCGCGGAAAACTAATGATGATATATCATCCATTATTTTTACTTCAAAAGAATACTCTATCCAGGAACTTCAAAGTATACAAGACTATGCCTCCTTTCTAAAATCGCAACGAAATCTTAAATAGTCACAAATCGTAGAAAATTTGTCTATATTAGTTTTGTGTTATAACCATTATCTTCGTCTGGTATTATCGTACATTATCTTTTGCAGTTTTATAAGTCCTAAACAATACACGTTTAAAGGAGTTTTGTATGAGTAACGGTTTTAAAAACACGTTTGGTCAGAGATTAGAATATCTCATGCAATCGTCAGGAATAGAAATCACTAAAAAAGGAGCTAATGCTGAACTTGCAAGAAATATGTTATCAAAGGGATGTCTCCCTTTTTACGTTAACAGTGATTTTAAAAGGAGTTGTGAAAGTGCTCGAAGCCGAATTGAAAATCACAGAAAAACTGATTTTGCTACCAGCATAGAAGGTAAATGGTTAAAGGCCTATTGCGATTACTTTAAATGTAGTGCAGATTATCTATTTGGATATATTGATTACCCCAGTCACATTGAGACAGATATAGCCTCTGTAACTGGTCTAAATTCTACTGCAATTAAAATATTGGAAAAATGGCATCATATTGGTTCCCTTAAAGGGCAAGATTATTCATGGGCGCGCAATTGTACGCGTGCTATCAATGATTTGTTGGAGGAAGATATCTGGTTCTCGCATGAAGTTTTACTTCCAATTGCAGATTACTGTGTTAAGCGTCATCGATATGAAGAACCAGCTCTTTCAGATCATGAGCGGACTAAAGCATTAAAAGATTTCCGATTAGCTCTTTTTACTGCAAGTGAAGGCCTAATCTCCTGCATAAAAGCCATTTATAAGAAAGAAAAATAAAAAATCACCCAATACCTCTCCTGATTCCCCTTAAGTAGATCCGGTCATTTACCTTGTCTACTTAAGAGGCATCATGTCATAAGGCATTGAGTGCTTTATCTCATTATAGGAATACCACCAGTCAAAACGGCTGATGGTATACGATAACTTCTCTGTTAAATTTTAGCTTCAAATACTTTTCCACATTTCCTGCATCTGAATTTCTGTTTTCCCTTTGGTTTTGTATTTACCAATGTAAACGGATGCAACGGATTCAGATTCAAACTGGTTCACTGATTTCCACCCAAATACTCTACATCTGTACTTCCACACAGGAATCCTGGACATTTAATTTTTCTTGCTATTCTATTTGTCTCTCTTCTCTATTTTTCGAATCCATCTAACTCAGCTATAGATTCAGATACGTATAAATCTTTTCCAAACACAGTAGTATTAGTACTCCAGTCTAGCATTTCAAATAATTGCGATTCATCATCTGGGACATCATATACTTTATCTTCCGGATTTTGTTCATTAGCTTTATCAGCTACAAATTTTACATAATAATTTTCCAAAGCATATAATCCTGCCAAAGCATTTAATACGTTCTTCAAATTAGCTTCTTTGTATTTTTCTGTTCTATTATGCTTTACATCATTATATTGCCCCCACCATGCAGGAGATTTGTATGGTATCGATTTCCATCCCCAGAATGGTTGCAACTCAATTTCTCTCATTCTAACTTTCTGATTCACAATTCTTTTCCAAAAATCATCAGCCAAAATAACTGGTGTATATCCTCGATCCATACAACTCGCATAATCATTTCCTAATTCTTTACATATCTCTTTCAATAATACATCAATTTCTGATACAATAGCTTGATATTGTTTTATATATTCAATCGAATATACATTACTATTTTCTAAATCATTTCCATCTACAGAATACAAATAATTATCCCCTAAATCAAAACTTACAAATCTTTCTGTTTCCATAAAGTCTTTCTCTAAAGCTAAATAATATCTCCAGAATACACTGCAAAATTTATCTCTTTCCATAGCTCTCATATCTCCCTTCCATTTTCTTATATCATACTTCCAATTCTGCTATAACACAATAGATTATAATTCGACATTTTTCGACACATCAAAGCCGCACTTTCATGTAAAAAGAGCCGGAACCTTTTACAGCTCCAGCCTCTCCTTTTAATCTTCATAATGACCTCTACAAGCAATGATCCAAAGAAATCCATTCTCGTCTATGTTGTAAACCAATCTGTTAACATCATCAATCCGCCTGCTCCATGCTTTTCTATGTCTCAATGGCTCCGGCTTTCCGATTCCTTGGGACAAACCCTCTCTCTCGATAGACTTAATAAGTTCATTAATCCGCTTCAAAGTCTTTTTATCTTGTGTCTGCCAGTAAAGATAATCATCCCATGCTCTGTCAGCCCATAACTTTTTCATTCATCTACCTCGATCAGTTCGTGTTCCTGTCCATTGCCTGCTGATAACTGAGCAATTCCTCTGTCTATCATGGCAAGATACTCTGCATTCCGGGCAGCCTTTTCAAGCTGATTATATTTCTCAAGGCTCATGATCACAACATTCTTTTCGCCTTTACGGGTCACAATAACAGTCTCATGGTTATCCGTTGCCTGATCACAATAATCTTTCAAATTGTTTCTGATTGTAGAATAATTTACTGCTAACATAATTTCACCCGCCTTTCACAGTTGTACAATATGTTGTTCTATTTCTTGTACAATTATTTTACTCTATTATTATATGACTGTCAATCTCAAATCATGCAGAAAATACCTGTAATCACATCTATTTTCCCGCATTTGTCACAAGATTGTCACAGACTCCTGCCAATATGCCCGGAAAAGCGCGTATTTACGGCATTCTTTCAAAATTAATATCAAGCATTTTCTCTTGACAGCACAAATTTATTTTTTCCGATACACTTCTTTAAAATCTCATCAAAAAAGCCCCGGCATCCATATACTGAACACCAGGGCTCCATTTCATTTATTTACATGGCAGATGCTACTCTGAGACAATCACAGACTTGGACGGATCACCTTTGGTCTGCATCCTGCATCTTCGAGAGCTTTAACAATCTCATTCTTATGATCTGTGCCAAAAGCCTCCAATGTGATCTTAAGTTCCACTGCCGCATTTCTGTTCGTGCTTACAAACTGGTTATGATCCAGCTTGATAACATTGCCCTGAGCCCTGGCGATCACGCTTGCCACGCGTACCAGTTCGCCCGGCTTATCCGGAATGAGCACAGATACTGTGAAGATTCTGTCTCTCTGGATCAGACCATGCTGAACAACAGAAGACATGGTAATAACATCCATGTTTCCACCGCTTAAGATAGAAACAATCTTCTTTCCCTTCACATCCAGATGACGAAGCGCTGCCACTGTCAGAAGACCGGAATTCTCTACGATCATCTTATGGTTCTCAACCATGTCAAGGAAAGCAACGATCAGTTCATCATCCTCGATAGTGATGATATCGTCCAGATTCTTCTGGATATACGGGAAGATTTTCTTTCCGGGTGTCTGTACGGCAGTACCGTCAGCAATCGTATTTACGTGCGGAAGAGTCACAACCTCACCCTTCTTCAGAGAAGCCTTCATGCAGGCAGCCCCTGCCGGTTCCACACCAATGACTTTGATATGTGGATTTAACAGCTTCGCAAGTGTGGAAACACCTGTTGCAAGTCCGCCTCCACCGATCGGAACCAGAATATAATCAACAAGCGGAAGCTCCTGAACGATCTCCATTGCAATGGTACCCTGCCCTGTGGCAACTGCCGGATCATCGAAAGGATGGATAAAGGTATATCCCTCTTTCTCAGCAAGTTCCAGTGCATGTGCACATGCCTCATCATATACATCACCATGCAGGATAACCTCTGCACCGTAACTCTTTGTTCTCTCAACCTTGATCAGCGGAGTTGTGGTAGGCATAACGATCACTGCCTTCACACCATATTTATGTGCAGCATAGGCAACACCCTGTGCATGATTTCCGGCGGATGCTGTGATCAGACCTTTATTTCTCTCTTCATCGGAAAGAGTGCTGATCTTATAATAGGCACCACGAACCTTATATGCACCTGTACGCTGCATATTCTCCGGTTTTAAATAAACCTTATTTCCTGTAAGTTCACTGAAATAGCTGCTCTTGATCAGCTTTGTTTCCTGTGTGACCTGTTTTACGATCTCTGATGCCTGTTCAAAACTCTCTAAAGTAAGCATTGTTTTTTCCTCCATTTTGTCCTAAATGTACTCCCGGAATCTTTTTGTACTTGATTTGACTCCGAAAGTACATCCTAATCTTGAGCGTCCGGGTTTTCTTTATGGTCTACATCAAACAACGCATTTACAAATGCATCTGCATCGAATTTCTGAAGATCGTCAATACTTTCTCCTACGCCAATGTACTTCACCGGAATATCCAGTTCAGACTGGATGGCAACTGCAATACCTCCCTTGGCAGTTCCGTCCAGCTTGGTAAGGATAATACCGCTGACATTTGCGACCTCCGCAAATTGTCTCGCCTGTGCAAGGGCATTCTGCCCGGTGGTACCATCCAGCACTACCAGTGTCTCCAGATATGCATCCGGATACTCCCTCTCCAGGATCTTGTAAATCTTGCGGAGTTCTTCCATAAGGTTCTTTTTATTATGAAGACGTCCTGCTGTATCGCAGAGAAGTACGTCTGCATTTCTTGCTTTGGCTGCTGCCACCGCATCATAGATAACAGATGCAGGATCTGCTCCCGCCTGTCCGCCGATGATCTCCACACCTGCACGGTTCGCCCACTCAGTAAGCTGCTCTCCTGCTGCTGCGCGGAAAGTATCGGCTGCTGCAAGGATAACCTTCTTGCCCTGGTCTTTTAATTTTCCTGCAAGCTTTCCTACTGAAGTGGTTTTTCCGACACCATTGACACCGATCACCAAAACTACGGATCTGCGGTTCTCAAATTCATACTCTGTGCTGTCCACACGCATCTGATCCTTGATCTCATTGATCAGAAGCTGTTTACATTCCATCGGTTCCTTAATATGACGTTCGGAAACCTCTTTCTTTAAATTCTCAATAATAGAAGTGGTCGCATTGATCCCGATATCACCCATGATCAGAATCTCTTCCAGCTCTTCATAAAAATCTTCATCAATACTGGAAAAACCACTGAAAATACTGTCAAATCCGGCTACGATATTGTCTCTGGTCTTTGCCAGTCCACTGACTAATCGTTTAAAAAAACCTTTCTTTTCTTCTGCCATGTGAAACTCCTCCTGTTACTGGGTAAGCTGATTCTCCACCAGATCGACGGAAACCAGTGTGGATACCCCTTTTTCCTGCATGGTAATACCATAAAGCCGGTCTGCGGCGTTCATAGTTCCACGTCTATGGGTTATTATAATAAATTGTGTGTTTTTCGTCAACTTCTGTAAATATCCGGCAAATCGCCCAACATTGGAATCGTCCAGCGCTGCCTCGATCTCATCCAGCAGACAGAACGGTGACGGCTTCAGATTCTGGATCGCGAAAAGAAGTGCGATAGCTGTCAGAGCTTTTTCCCCGCCGGAAAGCTGCATCATATTCTGCAGTTTCTTTCCCGGCGGCTGGGAAATGATCTTAATTCCTGCCTCCAGGATATCTGCCTCTTCATCCAGCTCCAGAGTTCCTTTTCCGCCTCCGAACAATTCCTTAAATGCCTTGTCAAATTCCTTCTGGATCTCGCCAAATTTCTCAGAAAACTGTTTCCGCATTCCCTCATCCAGCTCCTGAATGATCTGTTCCAGAGTTTTCTCCGCTGTGACCAGATCCTCATACTGGCCGGACAGAAAGGTGTGTCTTTCCAGAAGTTCCTTATAATCCTCAATAGCATTTACATTTACAGGTCCCAGCTTTCTGATATCATCTTTAATCTGAGCTGCCTGTCGCTTCATCTGCGAAAGATCAGTAAGTTCCTCTTTTCTGTAGGAAACAGCATTATTGGGAGTAATCTCATACTCGGACCACATATAGGCAATCCGCTCTTCCCTGTTCTCCTCCAGCTTGTCCATCTGTCCCTGCAGACGGTAACATTCCTTATCCAGAAGTCCGATCTGACCGGACAGATAATCTCTTTTCTCAAAAAAATCTTTATGCTGAGAAGTTCTGCTCTCTTTCTCCTTCTGCAGATTTTTCAGCTGCATCTGTGCCTGTTCTTCATGAAGGACAGACTCTTCCGACTCTTTTTTCAGCTGAGTGATCATCTCCTGCTTCTTTTCCATCTCTTCACTGCTGTGAGCAAGAGACTGATAAATATCCTCTTTCTCAGTCATAAAAGCTGTGATTTCTGCTTTCAGACGGCTCAGGTTTTCCTGGTCAAATTTCTCTTTCTGTTCAAGAGCGGATGACTGAAGACGGATTTCTTCTAACTCCCGGGTGATTTTCTTCTCTTCTTCTTTCCATTCATCCAGTTCTGACTGCTTTGCCTCAATAAAACTCTCCAGTTCTTTCTCATCCTGCTTTGAATTCTCCAGTTCCCTGGCAATCCGGTCATGATCCTGCCGGATTTCCATGACCTGGCGTTTGATCTCTGCCTGATTTCTATTGATCTGCGCATATCCGCTTCGGATCTCCTCAGCTTTCTTTTCCTGCTGTTTGATATTCATTCTGGCAGTATTCTGTTCTATATATTTCTGACGGAGTTTTTCCTGAAATCCTGCAATGGCATCACGAAGCCTGTTTCTCTGATTTTTATTTTCCTCAACAGCATTCTGCATTTCGGTCAGATTCTGCTTCAGCTGATTTACTTTTGTTTCCAGTTCCTCTATTTCACGCCGTCTTCCAAGCAGATTGCTGTTGTTTCTGAAGGCACCGCCGGTCATGGAACCTCCCGGGCTTAAGGATTCACCCTCTGTTGTGACCATTCTCAGACTGTGTCTGTATTTTTTTCCTATTGCAATGGCATGATCAATGTTATCAACTACCAGCACTCTTCCAAGAAGGAATTTCGTGATCTGCTGATACTGAGAAGCTACGGACACCAGTTCGCTGGCAATCCCCACAACGCCCGGCTCTTTCAGTGCTTCTTTCGGTGTAAACTCACCGCGTGGACTGATACTGCTCATAGGGAGAAAGGTTGCACGTCCATAACGGTTCTTTTTCAGAAATTCAATCATCATCTTGGCAGTCTGTTCATTATCTGTAACGATATTCTGGATACTTCCGCCAAGTGCTGTCTCAATAGCGATCTCATAATCTTTGTTTACCTGGATCAGATCTGCAACAACGCCCTGGATTCCCGGAACACGTTCCTTTTGCTCCATAACTCTCCGGATACTGTTTCCGTATCCATCATAACGCTCCGCAATATTTCTGAGAGAATCCAGACGTGAGGCTTCTCTGTGATAAGCAGTCTGTTCTGCTTCCAGCCTTGTGTTCTGTTCCTTCAGTTTTTCCTGAAGCTTCATCACACTCAGGTTCAGATTTTCACATTCCCTGTTGGCATTTTCTATCTGCTCTGTGATCTCATCATATTGTTTTTTTGCTTTTGAAAGGATGGTCTGCTGCTCTTCCTCTTCACTCTTTAATCTGAGGATACGCTGGCTGATCTCAGCCTTGCGGATCTCTGCCTGCTCCATCATTGTATCAAATCTCTGAGCTTTACCCTTGACATTTGCACGGCTGTTTAAGATCTCAATGATCTCATTTTTGCCATTCTCCACTTCCAGATTGCAGGCTTCCATATTCTCCTGCGCTGTCCTTAATTTCTCCTCTTCCTCAGTAAGCTTCCTGCGAACCGCCTTTAACTGTGCATAAATATCCGATTTCTCTTCTTCCAGTTTCTTCTTTGAATCTGTTCTTACTGAAAGTTCTGCCTCAATAGTCTGAAGACGTCCCTTATAATGTTCTTCATTCTGTGCCCCTGCCAGTATCTGCTCATTTAATACATTGATCTGGCCTTCCAGCTGTTGTTTACGGATTGCCTGCTCCTGACCGGAAATGCGAAGTGCATCCATTTTGGAATTTAACTCTTCCAGTTCCTGTTCCAGACGTTCATATTCCACCTTGGTCCGGTCATAGGAACTCTGGGTATCCTTCAGCTGATTCTGCGCAATTATGTTCTTCTCTTCCAGTTCCTTGAGTTCTTTGGCTGCAGCAGCATACTCCATCAGGAACATATTCACATCCAGTTCCTTAAGCGTCTCTCTTTTGGAAAGATAAACTCTTGCTGTCTCTGACTGTTTCTCCAGTGGTTCCAGCTGTCTGGTAAGCTCCGAGAGGATATCTGTCACTCTGACCAGGTTCTGGCGTTCTTCCTCCAGTTTTTTGATCGTGGTATTCTTTCTTCTCTTAAATTTAACAATACCTGCTGCCTCATCAAAAAGCTCTCTTCTCTCTTCCGGTTTACCGCTTAGGATCCTGTCGATCTGTCCCTGTCCGATAATGGAATATCCTTCTTTACCGATACCTGTATCATAAAACATCTCATTGATATCTTTCAGTCTGCAGGCACTTCCGTTGATCTTATATTCACTCTCTCCTGAACGGTAAAGCCTTCTGGTAACCGTAACCTCGTTAAAATCAACCGGAAGCTTATGGTCTGAATTATCCAGTGTGATCGCCACCGATGCATAACCCAGGGGTTTTCTTGTCTCTGTACCGGAGAAAATAACATCCTGCATATTTCCTCCTCGCAGAGACCTGGCACTCTGTTCACCCAGCACCCATCTCACCGCATCACCGACATTACTCTTTCCACTTCCGTTCGGACCTACAATACCGGTGATCCCGTTATGAAATTCAAAATTGATCTTCTGGGCGAAAGACTTAAATCCCTGTACCTCTATATTCTTTAAATACATAATTCTCCTGTTTATTTTCTGAGTACACGAATCGCCTGGTATGCTGCGGCCTGTTCTGCTGCTTTCTTTGTATGACCGCTTCCCTGTCCCATCACTTTTCCGTTTACTCTTGCCTCCACAGTAAAGTTTTTGTTATGATCCGGGCCTTCTTCTTTTGTCAGAATATATTCCACCGGCTGTGTTCCGTTTTCCTGCACGATTTCCTGCAGGATGGTCTTGCTATCATAAAAGAGCTGTTTGTGTTCAATATCATTCAGGATAAAATTCAGCACAAACTCCTTTGCATTAGCAAAACCACCATCCAGATAGATAGCTCCCAGTAAAGCCTCTGTTGCATCAGAGACGATAGAATCCCTGTTTCTTCCGCCTGTCATATCCTCGCCCTTTCCAAGCAACAGAAACTGCGGCAGTCCGAATTCTCTTGCACAATAGGCAAGGCTTGGCTCACACACCAGGCTGGCTCTCTTCTTTGTCAGCTCTCCCTCCGGTATCTGGGTAAATCTTGCATACAGATAATCACTGCTGATCAGCTCCAGCACAGCATCTCCCAGAAACTCCAGTCTCTCATTGCTGCCCAGCTTCCCCAGCTTCTTCTCATTTGCATAGGAACTGTGAGTCAGTGCCTGTGTAAGATAATGTTTATTTTTAAAATGATATCCTATGATTTCTTCTAATTCTTCTGTCTTTCTATTCATTCCTCTAACCCTCTCCATATGCGCAGGGCTGTCATCTGACAACCCTGCGACATCATTTTTTGCAACTGCTCAGTGCGCCTGTATTATGCTCCTGTCAAATTTCAGACTGCCGGACAGTTACATTTTTATTTAATTGTCCGAATTGCTTCAACAGCATCACCGACTGTCTGAATCTGTTCGACAGATTCATTATCCAGCTCAATGTCATACTCCTCTTCAATCCCCATAATAATCTGAAAAATATCAAGAGAGTCTGCACCAAGATCATCTACAAATGTAGTGTCTTCTGTGATCGAATCTGCATCAATATTCAGAACCTCTGCTATGATAGCTTTTATTTTCTCCAGTTCCATCTTCAACCCTCCTTCCTGTTTCTGTTCCTGTCCTGCTCTATTCTGCTCCGGACTTCAGTACTTCCTGATCCTCCAGGATACGCTCTGCGATCTTCTCGTTGATCTTCTCCTGTTTAAACTGTACACACTGGAAAATACCATGTTTGATCTCAATGGCTTTGGCACTTCCATGCGTCTTTACCACAAGTCCTTTAAGCCCCAGAAGCGGTGCTCCGCCATATTCCGTTGCATCAAAGGATTTCAGCGTTTCTTTCAGTGCAGGCTTTACCAGAAGTGCACCGATCTTACTTCTTGTGCTGGTCATCATTCCTTCTTTGATCTTCTGGACCAGGGCAGAACCAACTCCCTCATATAATTTAAGGATCACATTTCCCACAAATGCTTCGCATACGACCACATCCGCATATCCTGCCGGGATATCTCTGGCTTCTATACTTCCGATGAAATTAATGCTTTTGCATTCTTTCAGAAGGGGGAAAGTTTCTTTTACAAGTGCATTTCCCTTCTCCTCTTCCGCCCCGTTATTTACAATGGCAACTTTTGGATTTTTAATACCGACTACGTTCTCCATATAAATAGAGCCCATCTTCGCAAACTGCACCAGATGCGATGGACGTGCATCCACATTGGCACCACAGTCGATCAGAAGGGAAACACCCTTCGTGGTAGGGATCAACGGTGCAAGAGGCGGCCTCTCCACACCTTTACTTCTGCCTACCAGTACCTGTCCGCCAACAAGAACAGCTCCTGTACTTCCTGATGAAACAAAGGCATCTGCCTCCTGTTTCTTAACCATATTCAAACCTACTACGATTGATGAATCTTTTTTCTTACGGATCGCAAAAACAGGGGGTTCTGCTGTCTCGATCACCTGGGATGCATTGACAACCTGGATCTGGTTCTTCGGATATCCGGAATATTTCGCCAGTTCCTTATCTATCACTTCCTGTTTTCCTGTAAGAATTACTTTTATGTCCTGTCTCTCTGTTACAGCTTCCACTGCAGCTCTGACAGGTTCTGCCGGGGCATTATCCCCGCCCATTGCGTCCACTACAACTCTGACCTGTTCTGCCATATTTTTATATCTCCTGTTCACTTACTGTTCACTCACAGATGTCAGAATCAAAAGATATTTTCTGTCACTGACCCGGCATCCGCAAATTGCCCCGCTGCAAAGCAGCTCCTGCAATCTTCCATAATCTGTATCATACTAAAGAACCCTCTGCAAAGTCAATAGCATCTGAAAAAAATCACTTTTCACTTTTTTGTGCCTCGATTCGCTCCGCCAGATCATTCAGATAAACCCACCTGTCCATCTTCTCATCCAGATCTGCCTGTGCCTTCTCCTTCTGCTCCATGATCTCACGAAGCATCACAGAATTGGTGGCATTGGCCTCCATATCCTTATCCAGCTTCTCCAGCAGTTCCTCCAGCGCTGCAATATCATCATCGATAGTTTCAAATTCCCTCTGCTCTTTATAGGTAAATTTCAGCTTCTGGGGACGATTCTGCTTCCAGTCTGCCTGAGCCGACTTCTTCTTTTCCGCACCAACTGCAGTGCTCTGTCCTTCAGATACTGCCCCGCCTTTTCTCGCCAGCGCCTCTGTATAATCCGTATATCCGCCCTCATACTGGGTCAGATGTCCATTCCCCTCAAAAGCAAAAATCCTGTCCACAATATTATCCAGAAAATACCTGTCATGAGACACTGCGATCACAATCCCTGCAAAAGAATCCAGATAATCCTCCAGAATGGTCAGTGTAGGAATATCCAGATCATTACTTGGCTCATCCAGAAGAAGCACATTCGGCGCCTCCATCAGAACCTTCAGCAGATACAGACGCCTCTTCTCACCACCTGACAATTTGGCAATGGGTGCATACTGCATGGCAGAATCAAAGAGAAACCTCTCCAGCATCATTGTTGCGGAAATCTTCCCGTCTCTGGTCGGAATATACTCTGCCACGTCACGGATATAATCGATCACACGCTGATTGGTATCCATATCCGGCACTTCCTGTGCAAAATACCCTATGCGAATGGTTTCTCCAATTTCCACTTCTCCTGCATCCGGCTGTATCATCCCATCAATAATCTTGATGAGTGTTGACTTTCCGCACCCATTAGGACCAATAATCCCAAGACGCTGATTGCGCAGCACAATATAATTAAAATCATCCAGGATCTTCTTCTCACCAAAACTCTTGCTGATATGGTGAAGTTCGATTGTCTTCTTTCCCATACGTGTCTCAACAGAATCCAGCTCCACATTCGCATCCCGCACCGGAGCCTTTCCGTTCTTCAGTGCCTCCAAGCGTTCCAGACGTGCCCGCTGCTTGGTACTTCTGGCTCTGCATCCACGCTTTGCCCACTCCAGTTCCATGCGGAGTACGCTCTGTCTTTTCCTCTCACTGGCAAGCTCCATCTCCTCACGCTCTGCCTTCAGTTCCAGAAACTTCGAGTAATTAGCCTCATAAGCATAAAGGCCGCCATGGGAAATCTCCAGAATCTTATTAGTAACCCTGTCGAGAAAATATCTGTCATGAGTAACCATAATCACAACGCCCTTAAAACTTCTCAGAAAGTCCTCCAGCCAGGTCACCATCTCATTATCCAGATGGTTGGTGGGCTCATCCAGAAGCAGCACATCACAGGGATTCACCAGAGTCCTTGCCAGTGCCACCCTTTTCTTCTGTCCCCCGGATAAATGATCGATCTTCTCCTCATGGTCTGTAATTCCCAGCTTATTCAGAACATTCCTTGCCTCGCTCTCAGTACTCCAGTCCTTCTGCCACTTTCCTTCTGCCACATAATCCAGGACAGAAGCTCCCCGCGGAAACTCCGGCATCTGCGGAAGATACGTGATTCTCAGGCCATTTTGAGTGATCACCTGCCCCTCATCCGGCTCCTCCAGACCGCCGATGATCTTCAGAATCGTAGACTTCCCGGTCCCATTAATCCCGATGATCCCAATCTTATCTCCCTGATGCACCCCGTAGGAAACATCATCCAGCACCACCTTCTCACCAAACACCTTGGAAACATGCTCTATATTCAGAATATTCATAAATTCAAACCTCTCTCGTAATTTTCGCTTCCTGTCTGTTTCTGCTCATCTGTAACACTTCCACAAAAACTATAGAATTCGCTCCTCATTATACCATCTTCCCAGCCATTCTAAAACCCCCGGCACAGAAAAAACACTCCCCTCCGAATAAATCTATCCGAAGAGGAGTATCCTCAAAATTACATATTTTTGTTTCTGAAAAAAATTGCTTAGTTCATCTCAGTTCCATTCTCAACTGCATACTTCAATCCCTGAACTGCAACCGCCAGTGTAGCTTCCTGTACAGTGGCACTTCCAAGATCACCCATATCCAGTGTCAGTGTATCATCATCATTCAATGTCACGCCAAAAGTAAGTGCCATCTCAGAAACTTCATCAGTAATCGTCACAGTACCATTCTCTTCATCAAAAGTACCTTCACCAACAAAGCTTACATAGTTATCATCCTGATCGATCACAAGTACTGAGCAGAAAGTTCCATCCTCATTAGCTGCATAAATAAAAGTCTCACCTGCTTCTGTCTCGCCGGAATAACACTCTGTCAGGATATCACCCATATCCTGATAAGTCTGATTATAATCCGCTTCATCTCCGTCTGCCTGGTAAGGCTCCAGAGTTGCAGTCAGTTCCAGATTCTCCTCATCATAAAGCTCCAGAAGATTCTCTTCCTCATTTGCCTGCACCAGATAAGTTACCATATTTTCATCATCATACGTGCCGTCGTCATTTGCGAACTGCATTACCAGAGCTGTATACTCTCCATCTGAACTCAGAGCATATACGCCTAAAACATCCTGTTCTTCATCCTTCCACTGACCAAAAAACGAATTATCTTTGTAGAATCCGTAAATATCTCCTGCGCTGTCCTTCCAGAGTCCCAACATCGCCTCAGACACATCTGCAACATCTCCGTCTGCATCTTCTTCCGCTGCTGCATCATCTGTTGCCCATACCGGAACAACCATAGAACTCACCATAGCTGCTACACAGAAACCTGCCATTAATTTTTTCCAGTTCTTCATATTTTTTACCACCCTTCTTTAAAATGTAAGTCTTTTACTGAATTTCCATGACCTTACTATAAAAAATTTTGACATCATTTTCAATATACATGGGATTAAATGACATTTTCCATGAAATATGGTGTTACTGTTCACTGGTAATATCCCGCAAGGTGTAAACAGTAACCAACACATCGTTACTGTTCACTCCGTTCACAGTAACGTAGCCAAAATTCATTCCAGATTGCCTGCGGCAATGGAATTTTGGCTTGTATGTCTCGGGATTTTGGCATATTCATGCCAAAACACCTCGCGGGATAGTGGTGTGTGAACCAATGGTATTTAGATAAATAAAGCATATTCCGGAGATTACTTGACATTTAAAAAGAAATGCCTTGAAAAATTTATGA